>QMZE01000002.1 GCA_003663025.1 Archaeoglobales archaeon | reverse complement strand
GTCGATTTTTCGGGGCCGATTGTATATGTCGGCTCAGGGTCGACATAAGGTCTTATAATTATTGGAGGATTGCCCCAGAGGTATTTATAAGCTTCAGCTAGCCCATGACCTCCTATAAGAGCTAACTTTTTGCCATGTCTTACGAGCGGGCCTGTGTAACTGATTTTAAGTGTACCGTCAAAATATGCTTTAACCTTATAGTTTCCGTCAGGTAATCTAGATACATATAACTCTAATACAAGGTCGAATGCACCAGCACCTAGTTGAGTACTTGCAAGATCTCCACTTGCATCCCATAGGACAATTTCATTATAGTATCCGTCAAATCTTAATCTTACACCTCGATGATCTGAATCCAGCGCATAGAAGGCAACTCTAAATCCGTCCGAAGAGCCCGTATCTTGAAATCTCGCTCTAAGATAGAATCCATAGTCGGGAAGTTCAAGTGCTTTTAATCTCACATTTCCACCAGCATTTTCCTTATATGGCGCTAATATTACTCTATCATTAGCAGGATCAAAAGATGCCTCTAACGAATACCACTTAAAATCTGGATCATTAAGTATCCATTTATCAGAGGGGAAAGTATCTTCTGTCCAGTCTTCGATTATTATTCCTGTAGATAGGGCATCGCTCTCTGATGTAGCACTTTCGCATCCATAATACATGTAGATTTTAGTTTCACCTGATGGTGGAATTTCTGGAACTTTTACGAAAATTTTAGCTACATCTCCACTCCTCTCAAAGATATAATAGGGAAGGAAATTTCCGTCTTTATCAGCGAATCTTAGATCTCCCAGATCAGGGCGTATTTTCCCTTCCTCTATTAGAGTTGAGAAATTATACTCGATCAAGACGGGATAGTTAGTTAGAGTATTTCCACTTTGTTCCTTTATGACAATTAATCGACGATAGCGCCAGTCTGTAATGGAACTTGCTTTGGCAGTCAGAGTTCCTAAAGGCGGAGGCTTATATAGTGGTATTTTTATTACTAGGTACGATAGTACTAAGATCGCAATTATTATCAATATTCCCTTTCTCAATCTCCCACCTCTATAAGTATAGAGTGTAAATAAAATAAAAGAGTTATAGAGTTTTAGTATTCGTCTTCGACGTATTTATACCTTCTCTCTTCAATGATTATCTTTTTGCCTCTTTTCAGTATTATTACTCCTAGAATTATCAAGATTGCGATTATTCCACAGATCCAATACTTGTAGAGACTCCATAGAGAGATTTCTCCGATTTCCTCTTCGAACATCTCTTCTAATTGAACTTCTAGTTGAGCAGTAGATCCTACATAGATATCGTCTCCTTCAAATGTCCCGTTTACAGTATAGATTTCGCCTCTATAGAGTCTGACTATCGGTGTAGTAAAGATTCCATAGAAATCTGTTTTTTCTACAAAAAATTTTTTATACGTTCCTTTTGTCCCTTTGATCGCCAATGTTACATTTCTATAAGAAACAGGCTCGGTGTAATAATCTAAGAGTTCAACTTTAAAGTAGCCTATAACATACTCTTTTCTCTCCTCTGTCTTTACAAATGCTATGTTGATCTTAGTAGGTACTCTATACTCGATTATAAATGACCTACTCTGATTCATTGTTATACTTCTTTCAGTTCTATTATAGCCATCAGTATAGCTGTAGAACTCAAATCCATTCCATTTAAGTGGAATTTTGATGATATAGTCATCTACCGGAAATAGTTTAGATATATTGTATACTTTGAACTTAGTTGTATTAATATACAGTTCCACTGGTAAGTACCTCTTTAATCTGTCTACGACTGTAAGTTTCAATTCGTATAGATCAGTTATATTTACTTCGCCAATACTGGATAGTGTTCCTGTTAGGACTAGATAGTTTCTATTCCAATAGTACTTTAAGTCGGTTACATTACTCTCTACAGCTACTCTATCGGGTATTGGTGGGGATACATAGTCGATATATAGCTTAAATGTTCCGCTTCCGTCTATGATGATTCTCTTTCTTGAGAAGGGGTACTTGGAATAGAGGTCTTCGAACGATATTATAGAGAATTCATTGTTTACTATGAGAGATCTATTGAAACCCCTGTAATCTGTCGGTATTTCTCTTATCGGACACGTGACATTGAGTAGAGTTTTATCGGTTGTGATATTTAATGTAAAGTCTCTAACTTCGAGAACTATATCTTCAAATTTGAATCTAAGAGTATAGTTGTAGGCTCGCAATGTAGTGAGATTTAGGAGTTCTCTTCCTTTGAGTTCTTTAACTATCTCTCCGCTTGTCTTATTGATTAGGAGTAAAGTAATGTCTTCATAGTCTATTATTTTGCTATCTAGATCTGTTAATTTCACGGCGAATTCGCCATACTTGACTTCTATTGTCCGTTTTGCATATCCTATCCGCCATTCTGATATCTTCGTTATATTGGCTCTTATAGTGAATGTTCCCGTGTTTTCAGGTTTAAAGCTGATCTTTGTTGTATTAGTCCATTCACCGATTCCTTCAATTGTTATATTTCCTTCAAGAGGTAGTGTTATTGTTAACACTTCTCCTATAAGGGCAGTAGTTACAGGTACATCTTTAATTTTAATGTCAAATGATGTTAATTTATTTTCAAGTAGAGCATATATACGCAAGTTTTGAGAATAGTTTGCTGGATCAATCTTATATACCTTGTAGTTGTGAGTATTGATAGTTTCATTCCCTATATATGTTGGACTCGTTGGATAATCTACCGTATTTAGAGTGAGATA
The DNA here is from genome assembly GCA_003663025.1 of Archaeoglobales archaeon. GTDB lineage: Archaea > Halobacteriota > Archaeoglobi > Archaeoglobales > Archaeoglobaceae > Archaeoglobus_B. Next base: position 63,287 of record QMZE01000002.1, on the reverse strand, counting down.
ATCTATTAATTTGAAGGTAATCGTACTCATCTTGAGGTACTCAGAAGTCCCTAGATCGACATAGTGCAATGAACTACAGTTAAAGTGTGATACGTTAGGCTCAAGAAGTACCTCAAAGCTAGGTTTTGCTTTGTATTCTACATAAATCTTAACGTCCTTTATCCCTATTTCTTCTGTAATACCTGAAGGCGCATTTACAGTAGCATTAATCCACAGAGTAAGTAGATTACTCATATTAGCACTAATATTTATAGTTACTATTGTCCAAGTGGTATTGACTGTCGCATTTGAGATCTCAGATATGAGTGCTCCACTTTCATCTAATACTTTAGTCCACAATCTCCTATAGTTTCCAGTACCATTTGTTCTAGCATAAAAGGTTATATTCTTCACTAGGACTTGTGTGTAGGGAAGTGTTATATTTACTTCACTTACTAATTCAGCACAACTTCCATTCGTATATACTCTCCATCCGTAGGGATCAGGATGACTCACCTGATAGCCTGTAGTTGGTGGCAATTGTTCTAGACCAATTGTATAGCTCGGCTCTGGATCTATATACTGTCTTACTAGGACATAGTTAAAGTCAAATTTCTCAGTAGTGCTCCATCCTGTCATTAGTCCTAGATATCCTTTAGTAATAGAGAGACCGCTTTTTGTCAAAGTTAGTTCCTGTCCTTCGCCACTCATGCTTCCTTTTATAGTTCCATTGAAAAAGATAATTGCTTTAATAAGGTACCATCCACTTCCTATATCATTTATAGCAGATTCTTTGTAGGAACATCCGCCTGCAGACCACTCATAAATTCCCATTTTATAAAGAGGACTGTTATCATAATCGATCAACTTTACTGATACTCTATTGTCATTGTCTTGATAGTAAATATGAATACCGAAATGCGAGTTAGCTCCTGTTGTTTCACGTTGCCTAGCTTGAGTTTCAATAAGTATCCAGACATTTGTCGGAGGACTTGCTTCATCTAGGTAGGTTCGAGCACTCTTTATATAGATTCCGCCAGGTGCAGATCCCGTATTTTCTTCTATCGTTAGGTAGCCATTTGATTCAGTTACCGAAGTAACATGAAATGAGACGTATTCACTTCTAACGACACCATCTTCGAAATCGTCATACCAGATTACAACTTCATCAGGAGAATAACCAGGAGATGTTGTACTAGGGTTTCCATAGTACATATAGATAGTAGTATTGCCGGATGCTGGAATATCTGGAATTTTCACATAGATTTTTGTAAGATTATCTATTCGGCTAAATATGAAGTAAGGTAATAGGTTTCCACCTTCGTCAGTAAATCTTAGATCACTCAAATCGGAATTTATCTTTCCTTCACTTATTAGAGTTGAAAAGTCATATTCGATTAAGACAGAGTAATTAGTTAATGTATTTCCGCTTTGTTCATTTATGGTTATCGGTCTTCTATAATTCCATCCGCTAAGCCATGAGGAGCTATCTGAGAGTGTATGTTCAAAATGACTTGAGTTTGGAGTGTAGGTTATTTCGTGGACTAATAATAGTGATTCAGACGGTAAGTTAAGAGAAGACTCAGGACTTGCTTTAATGAGTAGAGTTTTAGATACAGATCTTTTATTGTATTGTAACTGTCTTATTGATAGGCCTGCTATTATCAGGATTGCGATTATTATTAGTGTCGTCTTTCTCATATTTCCACTTCTATAATGTATAATGTATAATGTATAATGTATAATGTATAATGTCAAAAAGTATAAATCTTTTAGAAACTAGATTATAGAGGTGTAGTGTATGAGGAAAATAGGGTTGGCACTATTAGTAATACTATTAATTAATATCTATAGTCCACTGCTATCGTTGTTAAGAGTCGAAGTTCCTGAAGTTAAGGCAAGGCCGGGAAGTGCTCCAGTAGTCCTATGGCATGGGTCAAAGTCTTACTTATCTAGGTTCATTAAAGATGAGCAGTACGTCGTAGTCTTCAGTGTTTATTCTCCCGGTTGGGCAACTGACAATTACATCGCTACTGGACAGGGAGCTATCTACGTCTATGAAGTGCTGACTGGAGAGGAGGTCTTGAGTATAACTCCACCTTCTGGTACTTGTGAGGTCTGGGATATCTCTGATATAAATAATCCAACGAAATTGTGGAGTATAAAGGCCGGTACTTGTAGGAGTTATATCGATCCTTCAGAATCCTATGTCCTATTCTTTGCACAAAACGGTACTATCTGGGTCTATACTATCGGAGGTACTATGCTTCAGCGCTTCTACTGTAATGAGACTACTTATGGTGTCGGAGTTACTCGTAGTCTTGAGTATATTGTCTTTTCAGGGACTACTGCTGATACGGGAAACACTACAGTATGGAAGGGTACTCCGAGCGGGGGATACTCAGTCTACGCTAGACTACAGGTAGGGCATGTTAGGAGAGTTGTAATTACTGATGATGGAAAGTACTTAGTCCTCGCAAGATATGATGCTCCTTATTGCTATATCTATGAGAATACCGGGACGGGGTTTGAACTAAAGTACACTATTGAGAACCCGACTGGAGACGGATTCGGTGCACTAGCGGCCACTAATGACCTTTCTGTAATTGCTCTAGGAGCGGCTAGTGATGGGTGGATGTATGTCTACTCTTGGGATGGTACAAGTGCTCAGCTTATAACTTCAAAACAGGGGCCTGAAGCAGTAAGGATATACGCTCCTTTCGGATTAGAGTCTGGATTTGGATTAGATTATGCCAAAGCCAGGAGGTTTGTCGCTTTCTCGCCACCGGGAAAGACGTGGGGATTTATAGTAGATATAGAGTCAAAAGAGTGGTTCGAGATAACTTATACTGACACATCGAATGGAGCGGTTATATCTCCATCTGGAGCTTATGCGTATGTTGGTACTGCTCTATGTACTTTCATATATCCGGATCCTCAGTCCGGTCTTCCACGACTAAGACTTGAAGGTCATATTGAAATGGAAGATCTGTGCTGGGCCTCTGATAAGGGATTTCCTCTAATAATGCCGCAGAAAGACTATCATATTTACATTAAAGATCTTGAGATAAAAGTTAAGAAGCTCGAACTTCTACCCGAGCATCAGCTTGTTACACCACCGGAGCTTGAGAAGGGCATAATTCAAGGACAGCCTGCATTTCCACTAGCGGGTGAGGCTGATCCTGCTATCCTACCACTCTTTGGATCAAAGTTAGGCTATTGGGATACTGTTACAATAAGTAGATATCCGACTACTACGACAGTCAAAGGAGATTATGTAATTACAGGCTCACCTCCATCGGGCTTTACTCCCGGTTTTCTAGGGATAGAGTATCAGATTCCGCTTGCTCCAGTTCCGATAGATAAGATAGATGAGATGGATATCACTGTATTACTTACTCCAAGATATGAAGAGGCTATTGCCGGAAGGAAGATGAATAACTATCTCGATATGCTAGTGGCCGCTGGATTTACTGGAGCGGCATTTACAGCAGTATGGGCTACCGGACAGTATCTATTAAGACCTACGGGTGAAGTCTATGTTGAGCTGATCGGATTAAAGGGCGAACTTATACAGGAAGGAGTTGTGAAAAGGAGTGATCTCGCTAAGTTAATAGAAGACTGGACAGATGCTCTTTCAGCTCTTAGAGAAGAAATGAAAAAAGTGAGTACTAAGACATTACGTGGTATGAGAGAATATATGGAAATGGCAAAAATGAAAGCTCAGATGGAGAGGAATATCGAGTACTTGAAGGCGAGATTCGGAAAGATCAGGTGGAAGTTCTATGAGTTGGGAAAGAAGTTGAACGCAAAAATTGACTTCAAGTATAGTGTCGTAGGTAGACTTGTAAAGGTAGGGACTCTAAAGGCAATCGGAGCTGGAGTCGGAGCATTTCTCGCAACTACTACCGCATTCGGAGCAGGAGAATTTCTCTTCAAGAACATATACGGACGAGTAGGATTTCAGAGGATACCCGTACTACTGAGAGGATATAAGATTACTGTGCCGGGCAAGGCGCCTTCAGTCTTCCTTCTAGGTGTAATGGCAGAGGATAAGGTAATCTATTCCGATCCTGTCTGGGGAACTATGAAGGTAAGAGACTATCTCACTCAGATCTTCACTAAGTACTATGAGGCGCTGGGATGGAATGCCTATATAAGATGGAAGACAGCTAAGACCTCAGATCTTGATTCTGTACTGAAGGCCGTAGAGGAAGCGTATAAAGTATCACCAAAAGACTTTATAAAAGAATGTCTAGGAGGTGTCTATCCTGCTGAGGCGAGTGTTGAAGAACTTGTAATGGTTACAGGTCTCGTTATCCTATATTCATCGAACTTCCTAGAGTGGTTCTGGGGCTTCTTCAAGGGATGGCCTAAAGAGACTATCGAAATCAGTGATGAATGCGGCGGTATTTCCGCTGTAGTGAAGATCTCTAGAAGAGAGACTATTACAAATCCTGAAGAGATCTCGAAAATGCTTGACATAACTATGAAGTATGAGAAGAGTAAGCTTATGGATGAGGAAGTCCGCCCTGACTATGTCCTCTATAGAGGATCGTTTGGCGATGTAAATGGCTCGAGTGGAGTAGTACTCTATGCGAATATTTCAGCACCCGCTCTGATAACCTGTGATCTGAAAGGTTCTCTTTGGGTTAAGAAAGACTTGACAGAAGTCTATAATGGCACTCTTTGGACTGAGTTCCACTTTGATTATAGATATGACCTCCACTTATCGCGAGTTGAACTTGTAGATCTTCCGTTTGAACCTAAAGCGATCGTGAAAGTATCATATCCTAAATCTTCTACTGAACGGATGAGAATCGTTCAGATTCCTCTTGACTACTGGAACATAACTACTATCGGAAATATAACTAACATGATCTTATTATCGCCTGCTTACTTTGATCCGTTTGACGGAAAGATAATTCAGAGATGCGAGAAATTTGAAATCCTTGTAGCTAAGGATGTAGCCGCAGTTCCCGATGCCTCTATTATCTTACTTTTAGACGGAGGAAACGCGACAGACATTCCAAGAGTACTTTCAGTAACTATTGGATCGTTTGTATACGATCAGTCAATAACGTATAACTTAACCTTGGCAGTTTACTTTAAGACTCCCGGAGGTACTCTGAAGCCTGTCGATGTGAAGGTTATTACCGAGACTGTAGATGTCGAGGCTAATTCTACAAGGACTATGACTTATGATATTAGTAGTCTCATAGACGAGACCATACAGCTTGCCGAGAACTATGAGTATGCGAAATTTGTAGCATCAGGCAAGATCGTTAGTGCGGAGTACAACTACAACCCTGCCAATGACTACGATGAAGTTGAATGGGAGCCAGAGACATTCGTAACTCCACCAGCGAAAGAGGGGATAGTTAGAATTGAAGTTGTAGATGTCTTTACTCGTGATCCTATAAGCGGTGCTGAGGTAAGTATATGGAGTTCTCCTGATCAGTCAGATCTCCAAAGCGACACTACAGATGGAGGATATGTAGAGTTCACTGTATACGGAAATAGAAGCTATACTGTAAGAGTAGAAAAAGATGGATATCTTCCGGCTCAAGAGACATTCTATATCTATTCCCTTCCGATGACCTATAGAGTCTATATGTGGCCTGAGACTATTCCTCCAGTACCTCCACCACCAGGAAGTAATATGACAGAGCCTCCGCCAGCAGAGGGATACTATGTGCTCGGAGTTCAGGTACTCTGGAATGATGGAGTGCCATTTCACGGGGCTAATGTAACAGTCTATGAAGGGACAACTAAACTTGCCTCTCTTCTAACGAATGGAACAGGATATGTATACTTCTATCTTACTCCTAATAAGACCTATACTGTTACTATTAATGCGACCAATCCGAATAATACGACTCAAACTTGGAGTACTCAGTTCGATGTATATTTAGATGCATGTTATCTATTCGTGAGGAAAGTACCTTGGAACTCTGTTGGGATAGTGTATAGAACTCTACACGTCTACGTAAAGGACGCGATAAATAGAACGGCGATAGAGAGAGCATTAGTACATTTAGAGATGATTAATGGTGCTTATGACCTCTATAATACTACTGATGCGAACGGACATTGTTCGTTCAATATCCCGATGTATGAAGTGTACAATGTGACTGCTTACAAGTCGGGATATTATAATGCTTCTCAAACTATATTCTTCTTGAATGAATCAGTGCCACTGATAATATACCTATATCCCAAGAGTACAGACGGAGTATGTGTAGAAATCATAGAACCTCCGCCAAATTCAAACTATACTCATGCTCCTTATCCGGTAAAGCTCTGTAACGGAACAATTCTCATGGTCTTAGCTGTACAGACTATCTTCAATACTTCAGCTCCATTCTCTAATGCTACGGTAGAGATCTATGATCAGTCCGGAAACTTAATGATGAGCGATATCACTAATGGAACCGGATTCGCTTACTTCTGGATCAAGAACGGAACTGTTGTAGACATTAAGATTAGTGCCACCTGGAAAGGAGAGAGCTATACTACATGGAGGAATGATACTCTAGTTGACAGGTGTTTATGGATTCAAGAAGTAATGCCCTGGGAGTCGCCTTGGCATGAGGCCGAAGTTAGGGTGATGTATATAGAATGGCCTATTCATAAGGGTATAGGGAGTGCTCTACATACTCTAATATGGGGAATATGGACGAATGAGCCTCAGACTATTACTGTACTATTGAGAATTGTCCGTAATGATACTGGCGAGGTAGTCTGGAGTAAGAGTATAGATGTTGACTTGAATGCCTATGAATTCCACAACTTCACTTTTGTCGATTTAAATATCACAGACTTCACTTATGTCTATGCCGATATCAATATAATATCATATCAGTATGATACTAATCTTGAGAATAACTATCTTAGGACCGAGTTGATTAAACTTAGACCGCCAATAGATCTCGATGTTGCACTCTATGTCTATGTCGAGGAATGGGGCAGGGGAGGTACTGTCTATCCTGGAGAGACTGTAGTCAGAGTAGATGTGGGCATTAGAAGTATCTACTGTAAACTTCTTGATAAGTTCACAAGATTAGTTGTAAAGGGGCAATACTATGATGTACTAGAAGAGCATAAGAATAAGACGTTTAGACTCTTCGATAAGAATATCACCGTCGAGAAGGTAAAAGAGCGCGTATGGTATAACTTCACTTTCGTAGTACCTTGGACTAGGGGAGAGATAGTCTTTAACGCTACAGTATTTCATCCCGAAGAGGACTACTTTGGAATCGGAAATATACAACTCTCCGCAATATATGTACCTCCGCACATAACTCTTGAGAAGGTTTTAGATTTTCCAAAGATTCTAGAAGAGGGTAAGGAGTATGAGGTCAAACTACAGATAATCACTAATAATAGGCCAGGTCTCTATACAGGAGTTGAAATATGGTTCCTAAACAAAACGGCAGAATATTATAACTTCACGATCGATGAAGGAAGAAAGGTCTATACTATTAAGTTCAAAGCACCTGAAAGAAAGTCTATATTCGAATTTGAACTTCCATTCGGAATTTGGAAGTGGAAATTGAAGACTGTTACTGAAGATGTCGACTGCATAGTTACTGTCTTCGGATATGATATCTATGATGGAGATAATAGTCAAGAGTTCAGAGGTCTGAAGCTGACCGGAACTTATATGGACTGGGTCTGGCTAATACTCGTCATCATAGGTATAATACTTGTGATCGGAATAATAATAGCGATCTTGAGGATAATCTTCGTCGTTAAAGAAGAGAAGCCGTATAAGTACGTCACTGAGCATGAGATCTCGAAGAAAGACAAGTATGTATCAGAAGACGAGAAAGAGTATAAATACGTAGAGAACGGTCAATAGAAAGTCAGTTTTTTCTTTTAAATATCTATTTTTTATATTGATGAGAAGACTCGAAGAGGAAGATGTCGAGAGAATTGTCACAGTTGCTGGTGATTTGATAGGAATGTATCTCGTACTCGCTCAGCTCTCAGAACTCCTAGGAGTAAGTCTATATGAACTATTCACGTACGTGATAAGATTCTGGTACTTGATACCATGGAAGTGGATTGTAGAGTTCTATCCCTTCTGGATAGGACTTCACTTCTCACTTCTAGTCGCGATGTTTGCCGATATGCTTGTCAATACGTACTATTCACTTCGAGGAAGATATCTTCCCTCGATGACATATACTAGACTTATTTGTATCTATACGTTCTTCGCGACACTATTACTTACAGTCGTATTCAGAACTCCGAGATTCTATGTATTACTCTTTCTTTCTTTTCTAGGAATACTTCATACATTCTTCTATCCGGAGGTGTATGAACGTGGATGAGATAATCATGAAATTCGTCGAATATCTTCCCCTATACGTACTCTTTTGTGTCATTCCTGGAATAATTGCCGTCAAATTGAGACTATTATCACTCACTAGAAGAGATCTAGTAGACCTAGTAATCCTCTCTATTTATGCTCCTATTTTTGAAGAGTTTGCGTTTAGAGGAATTCCCCTCTTTTTATTCGGAATACCCGGACTTATAGTCGGAAATCTCTTCTGGATAATAATGCATCCGTTTGCAAGATCATGGTCATTCAGAGAGTTTGTATCAGGTCTTCCTGGAGCTTTTCTCTTCTACGGCTCTGCCTCTATCTTCTACTCGATTTTATGGATAAACTCTGATTGGATGCTTGCTTTACTCTTTCACGCATTTCATAATTTTGCAGTGTGGCTCGGTAGAGTGATGGCATGTAGAGAGGAATTCAAATACGTCCATGATTAAAGGGTAGAGTAAATACTTAAATTTTTAATAGATCTCTAATAGAAGTGAGGTGAATAAATGGCAGAAAAAGTAAAGGTACTAACGCCAGAATGGATAAGGACAATACTAGCAGTCGGCTTTATAGTAGTAACAGGAATAGTGCTCTATTACGCGTCGATTGGAGTGCTATCTCCACTGACTGTAGGACTGCTAGTGACAATAATGGCAGTGTATTCATTCGTCATCTTCAAACTATATGAGATGGCAAAGCTGACCTTCTCAGGCCTAGTCATGCTAATGACTTTAGGTGTCGGCCTATTACTGATGATCTTCGGTGCTATTCAGCGTGGAATACTTCCACTCTTCTACGTCGGAACAACTCAGGAAAGTGAGCTATTCACGACACTGTTTTACGGACTAATAGTGTTTGGATTGATTGCCTTCGTCGTCTATTATCTACATGCCACTTCAAGATTGAAAATGCCGAGATAGCCGAGGTCTAGGCTAAATGATGAGAATAGTAAGAATTGTACTTAATTCATTTTGTTTTTTACTTCTAATCTTCATCGGAGTATATTTTATCCCGTATAATCCTCTCCTCGCCATATTCTTCTTTCTCGCTGCCTTTGATCAACTTGAAGATGTTATATATTATACTACAAAGAAGTCGATTATTCCTCCAGAATTATTCGTCATCGATTTCTTCTTTGAAATTGCAATGGCCTTGATAGGTCTTAGTCTCATCTATTTCGGATTTGTGTATTTCGGAAAATTCTTTCACGAAGTATTTGTCTTAACTTCTTTTCTTGGAATGCTCATAGTCTATACTTCTATTGAAGATATCTATATAATGCTGAGGGAGCGGTATGGAATACAAGTACGTAGAGGACGAAAGAAGTACATCGAAGAGTAATAATATCAAGAAATTCTTAGTCATTCTCTTGAGCTTTCTAGTAGTAATGTCGGTATTCAGTACTGGATTCTATCTTCAACTATTTCCTTCAATGTGCTATGTCAATCCCGAGTTATATGAGGCTCTTAAAAAGGGTAAGAAGATAGTCGTCTATGCCGCCTCTCTCTTCTCTTTAAAGGGATATGAGCGAATGTGGAAGTTCGGAATGTTGAAAATATACAAATTTAGAGTATCTACCTTAGGAGAAATAAATAATCTCAAGAGATTCTGTATCTCAATATTCTACTATGGAGATGTAGAGCCTACAATTCCATACAGTCATATCAAAATCAAGAGGAGTAGAGAGGTGGATATTAAGCACATTTATCATGGAAGGAGTATATGGAGTGGAGCTGGAGTTACTGTCGCCGTAGTAGATACGGGAGTTGACTATACTCATCCCGCATTTAATATAGAACAATTCAAAGTTCTAGTATCCTTTATCTACGTTACAAAGACGATGAACTATGTCTGGTGGGATTTCGATGTTAATGGAAGTATAGATGACCTCAAAGCACTTGACTCTAAGAATAAAGAAGAGAATGGAGAGAGTGTCTTTTATGATGACAATGGTCATGGTACTCATGTGATCGGATGTATAGTCTCTCGAGGAAAGTATAGAGGACTTGCTCCAGATTGTGATATTATATCTATTAAAGCTTTCTTCAAGACTGGAATCAGTAGTATTGATATAGTACTCTCTGCTCTGGAGTGGATTTATAATAATGCTGACAAGTACTCTATAGACATAGTGAATCTCTCTTGGGGAGTCTATATGAAGTCAACAGGAAAGGATCCTGTCTCATTGGCATGTCAAAGTATAGTTGAAGATAAGAAGTGTTATGTAGTTGCCGCTGCCGGTAATGAAGGAAATGTTCCCGGCACTATTCTGATACCGGCCGTGAATGAGAAAGTGATCGCTGTCGGTGCAATAGATCCGTTTACCGATAAGATTGCTCATTTCTCTTCATTAGGACCGACTCGAGATCTGAGGATGAAGCCCGACTTTATATGTGCCGGAGTGGATATAGTATCTACAATTTCCTCAGATTGCCTCTTAAGAGACCAGTATCCAGAATTAGTTGTCGACGAGTACTATATGAGTCTTTCTGGAACTTCTATGGCGACACCGATAATGAGTTCAATCATTGCCTCATATATAGAGAAGTTCGGAAAGAGAGAAGCTCTTAATGAGATAATAGAGAGAGTAAGAAGAATTAATCCTCTATTTAAAGACTTCATTTCGGGACATGGAATTCCAATCATGCCATAGAAGCTGAACTAAAATATTTATTTACTCTATTTCCTCTCTTTAAGAGAGGTGAAAATGTGAGAAAGATAACTGCTATCGTATCGGCAGTATTAGTACTATTAGCGATATCAGTAGTAAGTCCAGTATTCGCAAATCCAGGAGCAACTGTAACAGTCCATGTAATAGGTCCAGATGGTACAGAATTGAAGGGAGCGACAGTAAAACTCGTGTCAAATGCTACAGTATACACTGCTGAGACGAACTCTACAGGCTATGCCGTATTTACAGATGTGACTAACGATACTTATGCAGTCGCTCTAGTCAGTCCATACTATGCCTTTACATACCTCGATGCCTCGAATTCAAGTATAACAGAGTTCTCAGTAACTCTTAATATGACTACAATGAATAAGGCGAATGTCACAACTCCAGGTATAGAACTTGATTTCAATGCAACTGTATATGGAATAGTATTCAAGATAACTTCTCCAGAGACACTATATGGATCGACAAAAGTAACTCTGACCTTCCCGAAAGAGCACTATAAGTTCCCATACAGATATATCTTCGACAAGATAACTTATGACACTACAGAGATTAAGGAGAACGAAGTAACTATAGACCTAGCTGTAAGCTCATACGACGTCGAAGTAACTTACATTAAAGGATTCTACTTTAAGCTTGAGGATTGGATGGTTCCGATATTAGCTGTAATCGCCTTTGTGATCTTGATAGGAGTACTAATAGCCCTCACGAGAGCTGGAGAGATCATAAGAGAGGAGAGGAGATACAAGTATATCAGTGAGTAAAAATGGCTGAAGAGGAGTTCGACAAAATAGTCGAGGAATTCGCTAAATCACTACAAAAGCCGAAACTAGTAGGACATCCGTTTAGTGAGGTATTTGATAAACTCGTCAAGATATGTGCTGAGAAAGCTAATCCGAGAACAAAAGAGGAGTTCAAGCGATGCATGACAGAGGCGATAAGGAAGCTCAGAGAATACATCAACAAAGAACTCTAAAAGAAGATCTATTTTTCCTATATATTGTCATAACATTTTTTTCATTTTTCGTGATTATCTTCTATTCTCCAAGTCCTTATTTTGTGACCGGAATAATGCTGGTCTTATCAGGTCCTATATCTCTCTTCTTTATACCTCGCGAGCCAAGTAAAGACTTTCTCGGTATTATACTTGATATAATGATCGGTTTAGTGTTAGTCTTTGTTGTTGCGACGATAAGCAGAGTTCCCATAGATGAGATGACTATCTACTATCTCGGATTCTTTGTAGGTCTTTTCGTCAGGTTCTTCTGTCTTCTATTAACTCCGGCTATTCATGGGACTTCAAAGGCATTTAGATTTGTTCTGGGTGTGATAGTTGCATTTTTCTGTGCCTTGATATTTTCGGTCATAGTAAGTTAGGCTCAACTTATAAATAGTTAGTTTGATAGAAAGAGATTGAGTGAGAAATATGGTCAAGGTAATAGGACGCGGTACAAGCGCAGTAAGAGACTTCATTGCTAGATGCAAGAGAGCCGGCGGAATACCTCAACTCGTGACACACTATAAAGGAAAGCCTTGGAGTGAGTGGACTGGAATTCCTGGAGCGATATTAGTAAGGTGCTGGGGAAGGGCTAAGGAGGTACCTGGAGGAATAATAGGCGACGTTCCATCAGATGTAGTGGAGGAACTAAAGGCAGAGATATAAACTTAAAAATCGACAGTTTATTTTTTCCATCATTCTTTTTTCTCTCGCAAGACATTTATAGTAAAAACTCTCTCTTCTAAAAGTATGAAGACGATACAAGGGGAGAAATTATCAGTCTGCCTTGACTTATTCAGTGATAGTATAGCGAATCTAGGAGCTATTAACGGGGTACTTGAGATGGCTGATAAAAAAGGAGAACTTACTAGAGAGATGGAGGAACTCATTGATAGGTACCTCAAGAATATCAAAGATTTCGTACGAGATCTCTTCCGTCATAATTGTATAAATTCAAGTACCAGAAAATCGTTACTCGACGGAGTCGAATCATTAAAAGAGTGGATTGAACGTGATAAAGAGACAAGAGAATTTACATTCGGATCATTGGAAGAGTGTACTCTATTAATAGATGAGTTTGAAGATGCTCTTGAAGAGTTCACAAAAAATGTATTAGAGTAATTATTTTTTCATAAAGACCTTGATAGCGTTGTCGGTCTTAGCTAGTTTTGTTAATGTCTCTTTATCCTTTTTCAGATATGCATTGATAGCTTCCTTCCAGAGATTCCTCTTCAGATAAATAGTTTCATAGACTTTCGAAGTTATGAATTCAAACCTGTTTATGTAGTTGGTATAGTACTCTCTCTTTAGTATGAGTCTATGTGCGAGTGTATATGGGAGGACTTCGAGTATAAGTTTTATCTCGACGATTGGTAGGTCTCTTATCCACGCGAGTGCTTTTGCAGTTATGATAGTTGACTCTATCCATCTAGTTCCCCAGAGTTCAGAGATATAAGAGCAAAGTTCTCCCTTATATTCGCATCGATCACACGGCAAAGTAAATCTATGATCAATTATTGTCCTCTCATACTTAGGACATTTAAATGCCGAGTAGATAAGAGAGAGTAAGAGTATTGATCCGGGACTTACTTTAATTTGATCAACTTCATCCCAGATTTTGAGCATCTCTTTTGAAGTCATCACAGGCTCTAGTAATTCTGTCAGTCTTCTCTTCATCGTCTTCACGTATTTTATAGTCATCAACTCAAAGATATCGTCAGTTCCCATTGAAGGAACTTCTATAGTCATGTTTATTCGATCCCAGAACGCTGATGGTATCTCTCTTGATCCGACATCTTTAGGGTTCATGTCGGCATAACATGTATAATCGGGAGTCTTGAAGATCTTATATCTATACTCTACATATCCTTCAGCGAATAGAGAGAGGAGAGCATTATAGACCTCTGTATTTCCCCTTCCTAATTCGTTTATGAATTTAAAGTGAGATGTGACGAATCTTCTAGGAGTTATGTCTTCAACTCCTTCTTTGACCAATTTCCCTATGTTAATATTGAATAGTACGTCGAATGGAGTTAATCGCTCGAATAGTCTTATCCTTCCAGGATTAGAGAACTCGTCATTGAAGAAAGTAAAGTGCATCATCTCTATAAGAGTAGATTTTCCAGTTCCATACTGACCAATTAGTAGATTTAGAGTATTTCGACTTAACAGTCCTGCGAAGACTATCTCGTTCATCGGAGCTGGAGAATAGTAACGAGTTTTAATCGAATAAGTTGGAAATTTCCAATATCTAGAGATCTCTTCCATTCCCTTATAGAATTCTTCCTTCAGATCCATTTCGATCCCTCATTATTAGAAATGCAACGGAACTATATAAACGTTATTGCGCGTACTTGACATTTAGAATAGTGAAGAATCTCCTCAGATCTTTTTTCTTCAAGTATCCTCCTCCAGCAATTCTATGCGTTGCAATAGAGACATCTCTATCAACTCCATGAATCTGATTTATCAATGTCACGATTTGTCTTGTCAACGGACCTCGAATAGATATCTCGTATAGATCATCATTTACTCGATTACAGAGTATTACCGTCTTCTTTCTATTCTTACTCCAGACCATTGATGCAATCCTCGATTGTAGTTTATACTTACTGACCATCTCTCCATAGATTATATGACTGCCGATTTCAATGAACTTGATAAGACCTTTCCTCATCAATTTCCTGTACTCTCTTTCGAGTTTGAACTTCTCTTCTACGATTTTGAGTACATCATCAGATCTGACGAATACTATATCTTCAATATCGTGAGAAAGTAGTATTTTGAATGTCTTCATCGGATCCCTTATATATCTTCCAGTATTTACTAGAGATCTTATCCACGATAGAGGCATCATCGGAACAAATTCCTCTGACTTCAATAGAGACATCCTCGTAAATAGAAATGGAAATCTCTTCTTTATATACTTCGGAATTAAGTGCTCTACTCTATCTCCACTACATCCGATTGCTACTAGCCAGAGAACTTCGTCGGGGATCTTTATATCCGAATGATATAGTGCAAGAGTACTACATCCGGAAGAGTAATATAGTCTGTCTTTATTTAGATATCCTTTTGATGTGAGTTCTCTTATCGTGATCGGATCTCCATGATGATCTATGAGAGTATTTTCATAGGGGTACTTGAAAGGATGCATATCTATCATGACTTCTGTCTTCTCTTCAAAGTATCCAAACGGCTTAAAGATTGATGTCGGAAATGAGATCTCGGATGACTTGAATGTTCCGAGTGAGAATATGTATATCGCTAGAGCACATTGACCGTCTGCATCGTCGTGAGCTACTATTCTCATCACTCTTTAAGTATAAACTGTGATATTTATTCTCTTGCTAAGATTTTCTTCAATCTCTTGAAATCTTGATTTTTGATATATAGTCTGGAATACGAGCAAGTTTCTACTCAATTTCTCCCTTATCCCAATCATATCGGTGAGATCAATCAAGAAGAGAAAGTCAGGAATCAATCTCTTATAGAAATTTGCAATTCTGTGAATAGAGAGCATTGAGAGACTCTTATCAGTCCACATAAAGTTGACGGCGAGAATACAAGGCTTATGCTCCTGGTCTTTAGGAGAGAATAGAGAGAACGATAGAATATTATAGTCTTTCTCTGGATCTATAAAGTAAAAAATGTTCTTTGTCCTATCTATCTTCGATTTAAGTCGTTCGAATAGATATTCAGTGCGATTATACATGAACAACCTCGACATATAGAGCTTTCTTATTCGTTCGTATGCTCTCTCTAATGAGAGTATCTTCTTGTCATAGATCTCGATGAGATCTCTAGACAATTCAAGCTTATCGACACTCAGAACTACATTCATTAAATATCTAAGCCCCCTCTCCCTTACTGTAGATCTTCCCCTATAGAGTTGACTGTAGATCTTGAAATACGCGTCTGTTAGATCTGAACACTTTAAGAGTAACATCTTTTATACTATGCCAGAACGTCTATAAATTAAATCTCCATTAAAAAGGATTGAGAGATTAAGAGAGATACGAATTGACTAAGTTGACTGCCTGTCTGACTTTACTGAAATACCAATCTTTTTTCTCGGGATTATATATGCAGACCATCGGATGATATAACGGGACAAAGATTCGCCTTGACATTATTAGAGGTCTTCCGATTCTGTGTCTTATCTCAGACCTATCTAGGTTGAGTACACTTCTTATTGCGGTCGATCCTAATAACCAGACGACCGGAGGGTCTATTATCTCTATCTCGAGTGGAAGATATCGTCGGCACTTCTCACTTTCTCCAGTCCTCGAAGAGTAGATTATACACTTTATGACATTTGTAATATATACATCACTTCTGTCAACTCCTATTATCCTCAAGATCTCGTCGAATATAGGTTTCGATTTCATCGTGAAATGTTCTCTCCACGTCCTATATATAGACGGAGCCTCTCCTATAAACATGTGAGTACAGTCTACATTACCGACTCCGGGAAACGTCAGTTTTAACATCCTCTCTTCTCTAGTGAAGCACAAATTACATCTCTGTAATCTATATTCGAGTTCCTTCAAGAGTTCTATCTTTTTCTTACTTCCCGTATAGTATTCCGTCATAGTCAATAAAATCTATTTCATCGTCATTTATCAACTTTATCTTCTCTCAGCTCTCTTAAAGAGAACTATCAACTGTTCAAGTCTTCTCAGAAAGTTCCTAAGTTCGCCTGGATCTTCGGGACTGCCTGCAATTACGATCTCTGTATTTCCTCCTCTCACGATTATATTGGGTGTCGCCTCTTCGGGTAGAAATCCAAAAGTCTTAGTGAATTCCTCGACGAGTTTCTTTTGTTCTTCTGTTCCGAAGATCTCGGTCCATTCTCTTGAGTACGGTCTTGTCCCGATTACTTCAGTCATATACTTCGAGCTGACGAGTTTATAGATGATCGGAACTCTATATCGGATTGAGAGTCTTCTCAGAAAAGGCTCTATAAGTCTACATCTCTCGCACGTCGGAGAGAATTCGAATATTATCTCTACGATCTCTTCGCACCCCTCTCTCTCGCGAGTGCAAGAAGTGATTTGAGGTCTTCAAAGAACTTATCAGATGCCACTTCACTAGCACTCACATAAATTCTCCTCGGAACTCTCTCAATCCTCAAAGCTATATCACTCGCCGCTTCGGGAAATGGAATTCTCACTCCGGAACTTAGATTATAGAAAGTCATCTCTCCCGTAGTTATCAATTCTGATACGGGTAGTCTTCTCGCCCTCCTCTTCTCCTCTTCTCTCTCTTCAGTATATGCTCTCCTCTCTTTGATAGAGTAGAATAATCTTACGAATGTTCTGATTATAAATTCCATTCCTGCTTTGACGGCACTCATCATACTACTTTCACCCACAACTCAGATCCGACTCTAAGAATTTTCACGTATCCCATCTTGACAAGATCATCGAGCGCTTTTGACAATCTATCTGGAGATAATTGTACAATTTTAGATAATCTATCCTTCTCTACTAATCCATATCTTGATAATGTAGAATATACTTTCGCAGCATCAGGATTTGTAGACTCTAACAGTGTGACATCTTCGACTCGATAGTATTTTGGGACCTCTTCCTTTCCAAGTTTTCCTATTCCCAGAATCAGCGGCATGATTAGAAAATTCCAGTAGTTCTCGGCCCTGAGTAGTTCCTTTTCGGCGTCAGAAAATGCTCCATCTGATACGAGAGATTCTACTGTTGAGAGTATAGACATAAATTCATTAAGTCTGTCTTCAAACCTAAAAACTCGAGCATCTGATATTTTCGTATGCGGTGTAATAGAGGAGATTGTCTTATTTAAATCAGCCTTCAATAATTCGATTTGGTTCAGTACATCCTCTATAGAGACAGATCCCCTCTTTGCAAGTCTTAACATCCTCACTACTCCGTGAAATCTACTCGGTAGCATACTCTCTCACCTTTCTCAATTCTTCAATAACTCGCGTTAATCTCTCAAATTCCTTGAGAATAGAGTCCACGATACTTAGAGTATAATCTGTGATCTGTCTATATCTATCGACAGTTCCGCCAAATATCTCAGCTCGAGTGGCCTGATATCTCGCCTCTTCTGTCAATGTCGATAATCTTCTATGTAATGACGTTATCTCAGTCTCAAGCCTTTCAATCCTAGAGGCATATTCGTCCAGTAGTGAACGATAATGTCTTACTTCAGCTTCAAGACTCGTATTCCTCATTCTCAAATCTCTATTGAGGACTTCTTGTCTCCAGACAGTCTCAAGAAGTCTATTTATGATGTCCTGTCTCTCTGCTAGCATTCTCCTAAAATCGGCTGGAATTCTTCCACTCCTCCAGACATGGAATTTATCTACAATCATTATTGGATCCTTTGCCTGAAGGACGGAATCTAGATTCAGAATATCGGACTCTCTACATTCAAATAGTCCGATCGGTCTTTCATGAACAAATCTTCTTTTTATCACTCCTCTGTATTCTTTGAGATAGAATGTCGGAACTCCCATGACGATAATAGGATATAATTTCCTCTCTATCTCACCGTAGATAATGACTTCACCGTACCTTATACTCCACCATCTCTCTTCTCTCTGAAATACTGTATGATCTATATACTGTCCTATTATACCCCTTTCAGGTACGTATATTGGAACTCCGTAGAGATTCTTATATGCTCCTATTAATAACGGTGGCTTAAGTTCTTCAATTCTCCTCAATTCTGGAAGTCTCTCTCCTATAATTCTAGTAAATCTCTCAGAGAGACTCATTATAACTCCCTCGACATGCTTCTCAATGCATCTCTAAGTGCAGATTCACTAGATTGAGTCCTTTCGACAGTAGAGATCAGTTTAGTAAGTATATCAATTAGTGACGATATCTTTTCATCCAGGCCCTTTAATCTCTCATTCATTTCGACCATACTTTTCTCGATCCGATCTGATTTACTCTTCACTTCTGATAAAGACGTGTCGATAGGCGAAGTATCTATTTTTAGTGTACTCAAACTCGCCTCGATTCTAGAGAATCTTCTTATCAGATCTCCGAACTGCTCTGTCAATTTATCTATAGCTTTGAGGAATTCATCGACTTTTATCGTCTCTTTTAATTCGCTCTCTCTCTTCATTGTCATTGCAGAGACGACTGAAGTAATACTTGCCGTAATCGTATCTATAGAGAACTTCGAGAGATCATCGACCCTCTTTTTCAGATATTCTATCTCTGAAATAATAGGCTTAAGTCTTTCATCGAGGTATCTTTCCAATTCAGCTCCGATATCTTCTACAAGACCTCTTATTAATTCAGGAGGAAGTTCTATTCTCTTACCCCTAGCGATTACTCTACTCATTCTACTCCCACCCTCCTAAGAGCGGCATCGTCTATATCGTCAGTAACATATCTGAATCTTGTCTTCGGAATTATTGTCTTTCTAAGTTTCTCGATCTGTTTTGTGAAATACCACTTCGCCGATAGAGTTCCTCCGAGGAATGAGACAGCTGAGACGATCAAAAATGGAAATATCTCGTGCATTTCTACCATTGCAAATAACCAAAAGAGGACGACGCTTCCTATTCCCGTTATGAAACCTATTAATGCTGATCTTATCATGTTAATCATTTTATTAGACTTCCAATTTGAATATAAATATTCTTTATTAACGGAACGTGCTATTAGATACTTTTAAGTCTTAAGAGAGACCTCTCTATATGATGAATCTCTATACGACAAGAAAACGGGAGAAGAGAAGACGAGAGAATTCCTTAGACATTGACATAATGTTCGGAGAGGAGACGAAAAGAAAGATAGAGAAGATCCTGAAGAGGAAGGGTGTAGTTATGTGATTATAGTCCTCGAGATAACTTGGAAGTGTCCACATAAATGTCGGCATTGTTCTCTCAGATCGTTGATAAGTAAGACCTCGAAGATAGAATTAAGCTATAGGGAAGTTGAAAAGGTCGACAGAATTCTGAGATCATCTTTCAGAGACATAAATTATATAATATCGGGAGGAGAGCCTACACTTCATCGAGAACTTCCGGAGATAATTGATCTCTTGAGAAGTAAGGGGTCTCACGTAACTCTTGCGACGTCCGCTTTTTCTATCGATATGCTGAAAAGGTGTAATGCCGATTTATATGAAGTCTCTGTAGATTACTTCAAAGATAGACATGATAGATATAGGGGAACTAGGGGTCTTTTCAGTAAAGTTGAAGAGTTTGTCAAACTAAATCGGCCGACAGTTATAAGGATGACGTATTTGGGTGATAACGATCGTGATATAATTGACGTTATAGATTACTACTATAAGTATGATAATCTTTTCTTCTTGATCTCTAGAGCAGTTCCGAATACAGAAATTCCACAGAGCTTGAAAGAAGAGATAGAGAGACTTTTCGGTCTTGATAAAATTCAGATCGGCGAAGAATCATGTCCTGCCGGGAGGACTCTATTTGTCGTTACTCCGACGCTCGATATTTTAGCATGTCCCTTTTATAGACTGAAACTCGGAAAAATCGACCTAGAGAGGGGAGATCTCTATGTCAAATTTATAGATCTTCCGGTCGATGTATTTCTATGTACGTCAAAAGTATAAATATCAAGTGTAGATAATTGTCTTGATGAAGAGATCTAAGATTGTGGAGGTCACTAAAAGAATACTCAGATTCATAGTTCGGACGTCAAGAGGAGACACGTATATGCTCAGTGTTCGCCGGGTTAAGTACATCTCTGAGAGATTTCTCGATACGACTATATCGGATAATGAGGCGAGAGAAGTATTCGATATAATTAAAGACTTCGTGATTAAGACGAATAGGGGAGTAATCTACAGAGAGCGACCGAGGAGAAAGTTACTCTTGTTCCTTCGAAGGAAAAAGTAGAATTAAATCTCACGATCTTATAGTCTTCTTTGATGAACATACTAGACGTCGATCCGGGAGAGGTCTTCGAGAGATTCAAAAATACGGATAAACTATCGGCATTATTCAAGATGCAAAGAGAGTTGATGAAAGGATTTGGAATGACTGATAGTATAGTCTTAGAGACGAGAAAGGGACAAGAAGAGTTCAGGCGATTTGTATATTACATTATAGAAGAATTAATCGAAGGAGCGAATCTATTGAAGATAAGGCCGTGGACTAGGACAGAAGTCACGGTTGATAAAATGCACGTCTATGAGGAGTTAATCGATGCTCTTATGTTCATGATAGAACTGTTCATAAAGTTGGGAATTGACGAGAAGAAATTATTCGAATTATTTGCGAGGAAATATCTAGTGAATATGTTCAGAATAAGAAGTAATTATTAAATTAGATGATTCTATCTGCAATTTCATCGGAAAGATATATTTTCAATTCCGGAAATCTTCTAATCAGTATATAGAGTTCTCTCAATCCCTTAAACTTATCGAGTTCATCTTGATGGTATAGAAGATATTCAGTCGCCTCGTGATAGCCTAATCTCACTACGTCATTGACTATATCCGTCGCAACTTTCCACATGCCTCTTCTCACGAGGATGTCTACTATTTTGCCGAAATCGAGTACTCTACCCTTTCTCATCGAATAGATTATTCATTCCGGTTTATATTAACATTCCTTCAAATTCTCCGTAGTCTCCTTATGAAGAGAGCTTTAATGGGTGGTATACTCCAGTCGAGGCTATAGTATACTATCGCTGAAAAGTTTCTGTGATAGACTTTATATCCCTCGCCCTTATAGTTCTCATTAAATACATCAAAGAATTCATAGACCTCGCCTTTATCTAGATCTATAACTAGACCTTCAAGCTCATATAGATCGTCCGGAATTTCTCCAGACTTTGTAAGCAGGGGAATTTCTTCATGTCTTTTTTCGTGGAAATAAAGACATTGTCTACCCTTACTAAGGGGTAAAATGTTGCCCTGAAAGAACGCGATAAGTCTACCTAAATCCTCTTCGTGAACTACCTTGTAAGTCTTTCTTTTTGATTTAGAGATGACCGTTATTTCTAGAACTACACTCATTTCCATCCCTCTATTTTGTCTATGGAACGGAAAAATATAAACATTGTCCGTAAAATAAGACTGAAGCTAAATAGAAAAAAATAATTAACAGTTGAGAGGAATAAATTCAGGATCCGTCTTGAGTTTCTGGAGGAATTCTCTTTCTTCTTCATTGGAAATCGGATCGAGGTAGAGAGCCTCTGCCTCGATCTGAGTAGAGGCGGGAAGCTCCTTACTGTACAGTCCGGTGGGAACTATAATTCCTGTTAGAGCATATAGATAGGTCCCTGTACTAATTCTCTCGTACACTAATACTATTCTGTTGTCGTCCATTTTTCTTTTCATCTCACTATATTTATGGAACGGAATTATATAAACGTTGTCCGAAAATCTCTGAGTTGCTGTAAGACGGGTTTTCTCGGTAATCTAGAATAGATTGACTCTTTCGTCGACAAGTAAAGTTACATTAATAAAACAATAATAATGTCGATAAATATTTAACGAAAGATTACATCGAAAAATTGAGATTTATCTAAATTACAGTCACTGAATTTAAGAAATGTTTAAGTAATTTTCGATCTAAGTATATAATGTGAAAGCAGTAATATATGCCCGGATTAGCCTGAGAGAAGAGGATATAGAAGTTCAAATTAACGCCGTTAAGAAGTGGGCCGAAGATAACGGATATACTATTGCCGGTGTGTTTAGAGATACAATCTCCGGAGCTATCGATCCGATGAAGAGGGAGGGATTTAGTACAATGCTCAAATTCTGTAATGAAAATAATATCAAGACAATTCTTATCTACGATCTCTCTAGGCTCGGAAGATCTCTTCCCGAAGCTGTGAATGTACTCAGGACGTTGACTCAAAAAGGATTTGCCGTAATATTCACGAGATACAATTTAAAGGCCGATCTTAAAGACATCGCCGGAAAAGTGATGATTTATACTCTTTCTATGGCAGCGGAATTGGAAAGAGACTTCTATAGAATGAGAGTTGAAGCGGCCAAGAGGGCAGGAAAGATATGTCACAGACCTCCAATGGAGCTTCCGATGGACTTGATTAAGAAGTTGATCGATCGAGGATGGAGTTATAAGGAGATATATGCTTATCTAATAGGTGCCGGTCATCTCAAGTATAAAACGAGTAAGGGTGAAGAGAGGACTATGACATACGTCCACTTTCTCAGGAGGTTGAGAAAGGCCGGACTTAAGAAGAAAAGAAGATATAGAGCAGAGTAGTAGTTTAGATGATGAACAAGTGTAAATATGAGGTCGTAATAGATTGCGGACCTCTGACTTCTAGGTTAAAGTGGTGCCGAAAGTATATGTTCTGGTGGAGTTATGAAAAAGATTGCCCGTTTTCGAAGAACTGTAGTGATAAGATTAAGATATAGCATCTTTTTCTTTAAGAAGAGATGAAGTTTGAGATAAGCTGTATAGAATATACCGTTGAAAATGGCGATCCTGTACTCCACTTATTCGGGAGGGACAAAAAAGGAGAGAAATACCACGTTAAAGTATACGGATTCAAGCCTTTCTTCTACGTCGACCGAGAAGAGTTCAATACTAAGTCTCTTCCCGATCATATAGTTTCGAAGATAAGTAAAGTAGAGTCTACGAAATTTAGATCGATTGACGGAAGACGACTCTATCGAGTCTATACTAGAGTTCCCAAAGACGTTCCCGAAGTGAGGAAATTCTTTGAGTGGCATGGAGAAGCTGATATTCCATTCCCTACGAGGTATCTAATATCGAAGGGGATAAAATCGGGAGTTGAGATATCAAACGGAAAAATAAAGCCTATCGACTACGAGGGGAAGCACTGCATCTGGTATCTAGATATAGAGACGGCTGGACTAGAGGCGTGGTTAGGAAATGTGCCGATTTGTCTGATCTCTTTCTTCGACAGTATAAAAGATAAATTCTATTCTCTCTACTATCATCCGTCGTTCTCAAAGACTAAGATCTTAAAGAGAAAAGTGAAGACTGTTCTGGACGAAGAGAAAGAGCACGTCATAGCACTATTTCCCGATGAGAAGATGATGTTGGAATTCTTTGTCAAGACGGTGAAAAAATTCGATCCCGACATAATAACAGGATGGAACGTCAAGAGATTCGATCTATTGACTATTTTGAGGAGGATGGAGAAGCTGGGAATAGATATCAACGAACTCTCTCCTATAGGTCGAGTTGTTATCGTCGACGATGAAAAAGGCAGATGTAGAGAGTTGATGATAAGAGGGAGGACTGTCCTCGAACTAATCGGAGCATATAAGAGAGTGAGAAGACTTGAACTCGAATCGTATAGGCTTGATGATGTCGCCGAAGAGGAACTCGGAGTGAAAAAGTTGATCCACGCAACCTATACTGAATTAATCGAGATCTGGAAGAAAAATCCGTGGAGGTTTTTAGATTACAACATAAGAGACGTCGACTTAATAAGGGCATTAGATGAGAAACTTTCTCTAATAGAGTTCTTTCTCAACGTCAAGAGAATCTCGGGATGTGAGCTTTCAGACGCCGAATATCCCGGAAGAGTCGTGGATAGACTTCTACTTTTCGAAGCATGGAAGAATAAGATTGTCCTCCCCTCTAGACCTAAAAATCGCGAAGATGAGAAAAAGTCGAAGTATAAAGGAGCACTTACTCTGAAACCAAAGCCTGGAATCTATAAGTATGTCGGATTCTTCGACTTAGCGTCAGCATACGTGAATATCTTTCTATCGTTCAACATCGGAATAGATACACTCACTAGCGGAGGAGAGGACGTGATAAAGACTCCGATCGAAGGAGTGTTCTTCAAGAAAAAAGAGAGTATAGTTGCAGGAATGTTGAGAAAGCTTGTCGAGAGGAGGTCTTTTCTGAAGAAATTGAGAGATAAATATCATCCCGACACTTTCGAGTACAAGAAATATCATAGACTTCAACACGCACTAAAAGTCGTCGCACTATCAGTGTATGGAGTTCTAGGATGGAGTAGTTTCAGGTTATTCAATAAGAAAGTCGCCGAGACAGTAACGGCAATATGTAGAGATTGTCTTAAGAAAGTCATTGAGATAATTGAGAACTCGGGATTTCAAGTCAGTGTGATATACGGAGATACTGATGGAGTATTCGTCGACTTCTCGAATTATGAGAATTTAGAGAAAGTAATAGAGGATGGAAGAAAGATAGAGGAGTTGATTAATGTCAATCTCGCAAAATATTTGATCGAAAAGTATAATGTAGAAAATCCGACAATCTATACGAAATTTGAGAGAATCTGGAGTCCATTCCTTATAGGAGAGACTAAGAAGAGATATGTCGGAAGACTTGTATTCGAAGATAATAAGATAATAGAGCCTCCGTCTATAATGTGGAGGGGATTTGAATTCAGAAGATCAGACTCCGCAAGGATAACGAAGAAAGTACAGAGAGATCTTGTCGAGATAATATTCTCACACGCACTATATACTCCGAGTTTTAAGAAAGAAATGAGAAAGAAAGTACTCTCATACCTTCAAAATCTCGCAAGAGAGTTCAGAAAGTTGCCGTTGGAGGAGATAGCTATCCCGAAGGGAATAAGTAAAGATGTCGAGAAGTATGAGAGACTTCCAGCTCACGTCAGGGGATTTGAATATGCCGTCAAAGTACTGAAACTTCCATATCCCGTGGGAGAGAAAGTCAAGTATATATACATCAGAGAAGTTCCGAAGGGATATCCTAGAACTGACGTACTAAGTTTTGTCCACGATTATGAAGTTCCCGAAGGGTTTGTTCCCGACTATGAGAAGATGTTTGAGCTGACTGTCCTCTCTAAGATCGAGCCGTTCATAAAAGTGATTGGAATTGATCCGAGGGAGATAAGAATTTTAGATAGATCATTACTAGAATTTATGCAATGAAGTTGAAATGTCTCATGTGTGGAAGAGTTCTAGATTCTTCTCAATTCGTCT
This sequence comes from Archaeoglobales archaeon, assembly GCA_003663025.1. Lineage (GTDB taxonomy): Archaea > Halobacteriota > Archaeoglobi > Archaeoglobales > Archaeoglobaceae > Archaeoglobus_B. The sequence continues at coordinate 37,388 of QMZE01000002.1, read as the reverse complement.
CAATATACGACCATGTTAAGAGGAGGATCGTATTCTTTCCGATTTGTAAAGAGTGTGACGAATTACTCGAGAGAAAGAATAGAACTGAAAAAATGTGATTGACTTTAAATTTTAATTTAATTGTCTAGTTATCGGTGATCACTTCTATCATTCCTATCAGCTCAGTTTCGTCATCTAGATCAAGAATTTCAAGTTCTACGTATGCAGATCCCTCAGTCCAGACATCGACATCTTCAGATACGTAGTAACTTCCGATTACGTCGAATTCAACATGTCTAACGTTCTCATCGTATCCAGTCAGAGTAATATAACTATCTCTAATATACTCACTTGCACCGAATTCAACGAAATACCATGTCGTAGTATGCCAAATCCCATCTTCTATCCACTCTACATGTCCGCTAACTATGTAAGGCTCAGCTATATAATCTATATTTATGTCCAATGTCGAATACTTTCCAGGATTTGTAGTCCTGACATCCTTAATGACTTTACCATAGCTTCCCTCAATATAGCAACCTGTAACTTCATAACTGCCTGTCTCAGGATCGATTGTTTCTACGAAAAGATATTCCCAGAAGAAGCCCTCCGAATCTACTTGATCAAGATATGTTATTGCTGGAGAATCTGGCTGATCCATCGTGAGATACACGAACAGCCTTCCTTTTTCTGACTCGACTCCTGACCAGAGAGACTTTGTATAATAAGTAACTGTGTATCCATCTTTACCTCCATCTCCATCTTCATATTCATAAGGATCTGCATAGGCGCCAATATATACATCATATCCGTTCAGTGCAGTTACATGTACCCAGAGATCTGTCGGCGATGCTCTGGCCAGTGGAATTATCACTATCAATAGCAGTACTGATAGTAGTACTAACGATTTCTTCATACTCCCACCTCCACTCCCGACCACCTTTTAGGGTCTAGGGGTTTCACAGGGAAGTGGCGACCCCTCTCCCCGTCATCCCCATTCCACTCCCCAGAGAGACTTCTTTTATCTCTCTCAGGGATGCGTGGGGATTTAGGATTTTTCATCACTAGAGTATCTCACTGTACAATATTTAAAATTTCGTATTTTCAATCATTGCTTATAGATATTAATTTATATTGACATCGATAATTTTTTAACTGTGAGAAAAATGAGAAAAAGTATCGGAATACTGATAGCTCTATTAGTATTAGCTGGAATAAACTCCGCTCTCGGAGAACCCAATAACGCCGATAATACAGTACTCTATCTCAAGATAGTGACAGAAGGCGGAGACGTCATAGAAGTGTGGGTAAATGTGACCTCTCCGACAAAAGATATTGTCGTAAAAGTAAATGGTGTAGATGTGGCGGGAGAACTGAACAGTATAAACAGTAAACTGGGGAGTATAAATAGAGCATTGAATGATTTATCGCATGCTGTCGAAGAGAATAGTAAGCAGATAGAAGAAATATATGAGGTCTTAGAGAATCATAAAGCGGCATTTGATAATGTCTATTCTATACTCTCGAATCATTCAAAAAGTCTTAATGAAACTTATATGATACTGAGAAACCATGCAGATGCGATTAGAAAGACAATCCGAAAACTCGTCGTCCTCTATAACGCCTCGAGATTGTTGGCTAGGTCATTGAATAAGACCAGGACGCAACTAAGAGACTTCGTAGTTAAGACTAATTCGACGTTCAAGAAGATAGAAGATGATCTGAAGGTCTTGGGCGTTGCTATAAGTGAACTAGGTAAAGCACTGAACGAGACTAATAAAGAGATCAGGTCATTGAAAGAGGAGAATACTAGGTTGAAAGAGGAAATCATAGTATTGAATAATGAATTGAATAATAGAGTGAGGTTCTTGATCTTGCTGGGCCTGATTACTACAATCGCACTGGCAATAGGAATATCTACGGCATACTACAAGTTGAAGAGAAAATCGACATAATTTTTTCTTAAGATATTTTTAAAGATCACAAAATTCTCTATATGAGGTGATAAAATGAGGGAAGTTCTAACAGAAGAGGAAACTATGGATAAGATAGTAGAATTAGTCGAAGCTCTTAAAGATAGACTAGGATTAATTACTTATGAGTACTTGTCGAGTACTGAAAGATGCTATGAATTTATAGATAATGTCGGCTATCTATGGCCTGAAGACGTAAGGAATGCATTCAAGAGAGCTATTTGTGACGATAGTCATACGCGTGATAGATTTGCCTCTATAGTAGAGTTCTCACTTGAACTAAAGCCGACTGAGAGGATCAGAGAAGTTATCCAAGATGTCGGCAAAGCTGTTCTCAGGAACCTTTCTCGAGAACTCAGAATAGTAGAACTTGAGAGAAAACTCAAAAGTAGATAGTTCGATTTTTCTGATATAAAACTATAATAGTAAAAATGTGCTTCTTTATATGAGGTGATAAAATGAGAGAACTTGAACTCGAGGAAATTGAAGCCTATACTAAGATTGTCACAATCGATGCATTTCGTGAAATTATTGACGAGCTTGTCAAAGATATTATAGAGAGAGCAAGAGAGATGCCGGTCAGTCGATGTATTACAATCGCAAGAAGGGCTTTAAGAGATTATGAGAAAGAACTTGAAAAGAGAGGAGGCTTGTCTTCAAGAATCGAATTAGATGTCCTGAGGTCAAAGGGAGATGAAATAATTAGAACTATATGCCGTGAGAATATAGGAGAAGCATTGAGAGACGCTCTGAATGAGGCTATCAGTCTTGATATGAGTAAAACTGTCTTATTTGACCGACTTTCCGATATTCAGTCCGAGATTAAATCAATTGTAAGGAGTTATCTAAGAAGAGAATACAGATAATTTGGCGTAGTTTTTTCTATAAATAAGAATAAATTGAAGAGACTACTTTTTATTATAAGGTGATAAAATGGAAAAGACAGTGGAAGAAAGAGAGATAGAATATCAGGTAGGGAAGCTCGAAAATGCGATAACAGGAGCACTGTTGTGGGATGTCTTAGGCGGGATGTGGAAGAAAATAGAAAGAAGTATTAAGGATGAAATTTCCGAGGCTAGGCGTAATATAGATAGATGTATTAGGGTCGTTGTTAGGAAGATAGAAGAACGGTATGAAATAAGAGGGAAATACCGCAAAAGTGAAGTAGAGAAACACTATGAGAGATTGTTCTATGAGAAAATTTATCCAAAGAGACATGAAATTGCAAGAACTGTCTGTACAAAAGTCTGGCCGCGACTTCTCGACGTAATTCGAGACACTTTCAAGGAAGAGGCACTTCCTTCCCTCGAGGAATTCTGGGATTATATAGACGAAGATTTCTATGATCCAATTGAGGAAAGAGGTCTTGACAAATTACTTCAAGAGATATTAAGAGAAGCTTACTACAGGTGATCGAGAATGAGGGCTCGAAAAAAGTTCTCGAGTGTTATCATTGAAAAGTGTCTTGCCGCTGGAGCATTAGAATATATGATGTCCGGAGATATAGGAGAAGCTTTTGAGAGCTGTCTAGATCACGTCGAAAGAGTATATGGAAAATTCCATAGAAGAGAACTAGAGAGACAACTAAGAGAAGATGATGAATTCAGGGAGAGGATGAGGAGGACAATCGTCGCTATTTCAGACTATACATACGATGCCGTGTTAGACTTTATATGTAAGCATCCCGAATTGATCGAAGATCTTGAAGAATATCTCTTTTAATTTTTTGCGGACAGTTTACTATCTAAAGACATAAATGAAGAGTTCTCTCTTTGTATATGAGGTGATAAAATGGAAAGGACTGAGGAAGAAATGGAATATGTTATCAGTGATATCGAAGATGCCGTGATGACAGAACTTGTAGAGGACGTTCTGAGAGAACTTGAAAAAGTCATGGACGAAAGACTCTCTAAAATGGAATTTAATCTGGAAAAATGCCGGAGACTTGTAACTTCGGTGATCGAGAGACTCTGGAAAGGATCGGGTGATCCAGACTACTGGAAACTCTACAAAAATAGAAAGATGATTGTAACAAGGGTCTGTACAGAATCTTTCTGGTCAAATCTTATCGATCAAATCAGAGAAAGTCTAAAAGATGTAGGAGTTCCAGACGTTGAGGAATTCTGGGATAACTTGTGGGAGAGACTTGATAGGAGAGACTTCCACGCAAGATTAGAAGAGATCATCAGAGAAGTTATAGAGTGAAGAACATGAAAGCTGAAGAGATTAGACGGTCGGCGAAGGAGTATGTCTTGAGAGAACTTCTCTTTTCGTCAGTTCTCTCTCTTAGTGAGGAGGCTCTCAAGATCGCATTAGAGTATTTAAAGAACAATCCGGAGCGATGTATAGAGATCGTAAAAAGAGGAATTAAAGAAGATTTAAAATTTGAGATAGAGACTACCGAACGTTATATGACTCCCGAAGAGAGAGAAGCTGACGAGGAGAAGTTGAAGTTTCTCAGAGATGCCGAGGCGAAGATAGATAGGATTGCTAGATTTCTCTGTCGGAAGATAGGTGAACTTAGACCTTTTATGGAGGCCGCTACTGATATAGAGTGGCGTGAGATACTCTATGCTATAGATATGGATATGTATGAGAAAGCTAGAGAGATAATGAGAGATATTGAAAGAGAACTTCGATGGTAAAAGAATAATGAAATGATTTTTATTGTCTTCTAAATACTCTTATATGAGTGAGAGAATGGGAAAGGTAGCAAGGTGTATCCGTTACTTTTCGAGATTCAGTGAGAATATCTCTAGAGCTGAGACTACACTTGGAATTGCACCGTCGAAAACTCTTGTAGTACGGATGGCAATTAGGGACGCGAGTAGAGAACTCACGAATTTATATATAAACACATGCATTGAGAAGGCTCTCTACGATGAAATTAAAGAAAATCTCAATCGATACCTCGAAAAGCTCAGGAAAGGAGAGGAGATAGATCTAGACGAACTTAGTAGAGATCTTAGAGGAGATCTCTTAAGAGTTCGAGAAAATATGATTTTACATCTTGAATTCGACTAAACTCTATTGAAACCTTTATAATTTCAAGGAGTTTCTAATTTTTGAGTGAGAATATGGGAAAGATCGCAAGATGTATTCGCTACCTTTCAGACTTCAATAAGAATCTGTCAATGGCGATAATGGCTCTCACGTTCAGATCTATCTCTAGGGCACGTAGAAGTATTGAAGAGGCCGATAAAGCACTTAAAGATATGTATATAGAAGCGTGTATTGACGATAGAGTCTACGAGGATACTAGAGCAGATCTCACATCGAAGCTTGAAGATATCAGAAGGATGGAGAGAGGAGAATTAAAGCTTAATCTGAAAAGGCTTAGCGAGGATCTCGAAGATATACTCAAAACAATTCGAGAAGATATGATCTCAACTCTAGGATTTGAAGATTGAAATCAAGACATAAATTAAATTCTTTTTCTTTAAATACTGATGAGATCTAGAAAATCAACTGTCTCGGTAAAAAGTCTATTTAGAGATATGTGTATAAAGATGGGAGGAGAATTTATAGAGATGTCACCCGTACAGAAACGAGAATGGTTTACACGACCTGGAGAGATCTACACATGTAGTTTCGCTATAAGAGGAATATCGAGGATTTCAATTGCCAGGCATATAACAAGGGAGTGGAATGAAGCGGACGTGTATTTCGATTTAGATGTAGAGCCGTTTACATTTAAAGAGACTGAAGAGATTCTTAGACTTCTTAGAGAAGAGATTGAATTTAAAGAGTTTCGAATAGGATCTGAGACTGGAATATTAGGACCTGATATTGTAAGATTACACTTTGAAGATGTTGATTTAACAAATCCTGAAACTATGAGGCGAATATTCGACACGTTCAAGAAATTCAAGAGGACTATAAGAAAGATAGAGGGAGTATAGTTTCTCTTTAACTATTTAAATAAAGCTATCTCTATATGAGATGATAGATATGAAATATAGAAGTCCAGGCTCCAAGATCGAGGAAATTCGCTATCGTTATCTGCCAGGAGTAGGTCAAGATGCCGGAGAAAAGTGGAGAAGAATGAGAGAGAAGTTATTAAAAGTTCTATCTGAGAGATGTATGAAACTTGAGATTAACTTCGACGAACCTAATTATCTCACCGGAGATTGTGCACAACCAAGAGGAAAAGGCTATCACTTTATTATAATGGGAGATCCGAGAGGTCGTGAATATGAAATCAGACTATACATAACGGGCAGAATGTTTCAAGAATTCGTAGATCTAGTCGATAGTATATCGGACAAAATAGCTAAGAGAAAATACATAAACTATGAACCCTCTCTATACTATGACGGAGAGTTCTGGCTAGGATGTAAAGAGCCTGATAAAATTCCCGAATTTCTTGGTGAACTAGCGGATATTTTGAGGGGTGATTAGATGGTTCGTAGGAGGGAGAGGAGAAGACCTAGTCATCCGGTACTAATGTTTAGAGATATGTGTATAAAGCTAGGAGGTAGATTTAGAAAAGAATGGGCATTCGGATATACGTGCAATTTCAAAGATATGAGAATCACGATCAGTAGGCCCGAACTAGAGCCCGGATATAGAGTCGAGTGGGACGAGGCATACGTATATATTGATGTCGATCTTGAAAATAGAGAGCTATTCAGATTTAAAGAAGCTGATGAAATAGTTAGACTTATTGAGGAGACTCCGGCAGTCAGAAAAATCTCAGGATATGTAGAGAAGAGAGCCCCTAAAGTAGTTCAATTGGAACTTCAAGAGGTCGATCTCACGAATCCCGATATTATGAGACAACTATTCGAGATAATGAAGTCGTTTAAAGAGACTGTAAGAAAGGTCGAGAAAAAGTACGGATAGTTTTTAAGTCTTAAAAGCTCTTTTTTCTAGTGAGTGAGAGTATGAGTCTTTCACCTAGATGCCTAGGTGCATTGAAGAGAATGATGCGTGAAGTTGTCGAAAAAGAGATAGAAGAATGGCCTGAAGAAAGAGAAATATGGGAAGAAACTCTTGAAAGGATTGAAAAGGCAAAACATGTAAAGAGTATTATAGATATCTTTATAGACGATCTAGAGTGGGATCTTCCAGCATTTCACCGTCAAGTAATTCGCAAGCTCAAGAAATACTGCTCAAAGAGCGATTTGAGACTCTTACTCGGAGAAGCTTACTTAAGAGAAAGTGAATGGCCTACGTAGAGAGGTGATATTATGGTAAGACGTGACCTGAAGTATATGGCATATGAAATAGCGTATGAGCTTTCAAGAAAGATAGGAATAGACACAGCAAGAAGTGTTCTTGAGCAGGTTCTTACTTTGACCGATGATATTATCGAAGAGATAGAGAAAGATCGTGATAGATGCCTCTTTTTTGTCCGTCCATTTATCAACGACTATCTAAGAGAATTGAAGGAAATTGAGAAGGGTGATAAGGCCGAAGTTATCAAGATGCTAGATCCGAGCAAAGTGGCAGATATACTCTGTAGTAAAAGGGGGAGGTCTCTCTTAGCTGAGATCATAAGAGGAGCGATTGCTGAGTCTGAGGGATTGATGTATGAGTATATAAAAGACACTTCATTGATGAGAGAATTGATATACGATTTGATTGATTATATAGAATCGACTATCTATTACGGAGAATCTATATAAGATTTTTACATCACTTAAATAGAGGGAGAATATGTCCATATCTAGGCGATGTTTAGGTTCATTAAAACGATTACTGAGAAAAGAGGCCAGAAATCTCGCGGAAACTAAAAAAGAGCTTGAAGATCTGTACTCTATAATAGATGAGATATTTGACGAAAACGATGTTATAGATTACTGTATAAACCAGGCATATGATCTATACAGCTTTGTAGACTTAGTATTTGACGCGAAAGAATGTTCTAGAGAGGAGTTGAGGAGATTGATTCTGACAGCTGTAGATCGAGCTGATGAGTTCTCTACATGATTAAAAAAGATTTTTTGAACTTCAAGAAATCTCTCTAATGATCTCAGCTAGGATTTCACTATCTTTCTCTAATTTCTTGTGGATATCTTCAAGACGTCTAAGTAATAGCTCTTTAAATCTCGACTTATCATAAACATACCTGAACAGATCTTGATTCGCGAGTTTTTGAAGGACCTCACTAACTTTTTCTGCAGAATCGTAATCTCCCGTCATACTTAATACCAATTTACCTTGACGTTGTGGATAAAGAGTATAATTACCCTCGTTAAGTCCTAGTTCTCTTCCTATCTCATCTGCATCGACACTAATCCTTCCGAGATCTACAAGTTTAAGAGTCTCCAGTTCACGATTTCTAGTTATAATCGGCTTTATTAAGTCTGAGAAATCTTTAAGATTAGGTCTCTCTATGTCTATCATAAGATAAAGCTTATGTTCCCACCTGTAATCTAGGACTATCTGAGCGAAGTCATATCCTTTATAACCTATTACACACGTATATCGCTTTGGCTTTATCTCAGTATATCCCGATAGTTTAGATCTCGAGATAAGTTTCGAACACATATCTTTAAATAACTTTCTGAGTTTTCTCCTTTCCGCCTTCGAAAGTTCAAGTTCATACATAGCAGTATATTTTTAGACTGTTAATATTTAAGTCTACTTAGTCAGTTTATTATTAATGAGGGGAATCTCGAATGGCAATGGCAAGAGATGAGATAGAGGAATATCTTAAAAGCTTGGCATATGAAGTAGGTAAAGAATGGCTAGAGGAAGTGGAAGGAAAGAGACCTACAAGATTGAAACCAGGAAGTAGGAATTGGCGGATGATAATGGCCTTCAAAAGTCTTATCGAAAGAGGCTTCGATCCAGTTCTAGAAGAGAGAAGAGAGAAATTGAGATCAAGATTGAAGAGGGTCCTGGCGGCAGTAATTGCCGAAAGAGCAAGTAGGACGAAGAAAGAGAAAGAAGAGGCGTATAATAAAGCCTTGAATCTATTACCGGAAACAAAAATTGACGAATGGTTTAATCGGGCGATTAAAGAATATAGAGGTTTACTTGAAGATGTATATAGGAGATGCCTAACGATGGGTCTAGGAGAACGTAGACTTTTCGGATCTAGAATCACCAGGCCTTATATATACAAAATAGCCTGCGCAGATTATGCAATCGATGCAGCCGTGGAGAAACTTATAGAAAAAGACATCTCTGAAGAAATTAATGAACTTGTCGAGGAAGTTAGGAGGTCACTCTAAGTACTTAGGATTAAAAGGTAGATATAAAAATCAAAATAGGTGTAGAAAATGGAAAGATTATCTAATTCAAAACGAGCCTATGTTAAGGCAAAAGATTTACTTCATGACGTCGCTCCAGTATTCGCCGAACATTTAACAGAGCTTGCGATATCATATCTTTTAGCATTCCCGAGCAGGTGTATTAAACTTGTATATGAGGCTCTTGAAGGTGAGCCTGAAGAGATAAAGGATACTGTAGCCGAGTACATATGCTATAACACGAAAAATCTGAAGAAATTCATGGAAGCTATAGAAATTGCAGCACTATCCTCCTACGAATATAAAGACTTTGAGTGGGCACTAGAGCTTGAGTCTACAGAATTCGTCGAAAATTTGGCGAGAAAAATAAGGCATCTAATCTGAAATTATAAAGTAATTCGTCACTTTTCTTTCGGAATACCTTCTATGGACGTATAAAATTCTACTCTAGAAATATAAGCTATAAAACCTTTTAATGATAGAGATCAACTTTAAGTGAGTGAGAATTATGGCTAGAAAAAAGAGACTAACTAAATCGAAACAGGCTCGTGAAAAGGCTGAGGATTTACTTCATCATGTCGCTCCAGTATTTGCGGAACATCTGGCAGAACTTGCGGCATCATATCTTCTACTATTTCCGAGTACATGTATCAGACTTGTATATGAGGCCCTTAAAGACGAACCTGAAGATATAAAGGATACAGTAGCTGAATTTATATGTAAGAAGACAAGAAATTTGGAAAAATTCATAAAAGCTGTAGAACTAGCAACAGAAGACTATGAGTGGCAGGTCTTCCAATCGGCACTTGAAGAGGATTATCCCGAACTCGTCAGAGAACTGGCGAAGGAAATAAGACCTCTAATCTAAATTCACTACTTTTTGAAATGTCTCCTTTGGACGTATGAAATATCTATCTAGAGATATAAGCGAAAAGATAGTTCTTTTACTTGAGTGATAAAATGGAAAAGACTAAATTGACACCTAAAGAAGATGTCTTGAGGGAACTTCTTGCCGCTTCAGCTTATGCTCTCATTAAGGCGACTCCTGAAGAGATACTCAAATATCTCAAAAATAATCCAGAACGATGTATAGAAATCGTGAAAGCAGGAATTGAAGATTATTATCTGGATGTCGAAATAGAGGAGATCAAAGATGCTCTGGCTCATAAACGCATGACTCCAGAAGAGAGAGAAGAGGCAAGAAAGAAGTTAAAGTATCTCAGGGCTGCTAAGAGGAAAAGTGATCAAATTGCCAGGTTTTTCTGTGAGAGGATCGATAAAATCAGACTTTTCTTCGAACTCCCTCTAGAGGTGAAGATAGTAAAGATCAAATGGGAAGACATGTACAATGCGATAGAGTACGATCGTGATAGAGCTATAGCAGTCATGTGGGATCTAGAAAAAGAACTCGAGTGGTCGTGTACGATATAAAATTTGTTGTGATATTACCACCTTCTTTCTTTCGGAATATCTCCTATAAACGCATGGAGTGAAGTAACAAAGTGGACTAGCGGGCCTTCTTTAATTCCGAGTAAATTTGCGACATACTGTTTAAGTAGTGCGGCACAAGAGACGTCTATAGGCCAGAATTTTATGAAATCACAAGATCTCTGAACATAGACTAGCCAGAGTTCATCTCCCTCTAATGATGGACGGACAATCAGTTGATAGAGAAGAGAACACGGAATTCTTCTCTTTCCGATATTTGTCAAGTCTCTAGAAGTCTCAAAGATAGTCAGTACTACTTGTCTTGATCTCGGATTTCTCTTCAATTCGTCGATTAAAAGTGGAAGATATACCATCCTCTCTGAATACGTGTATGAAAATCTTCCATCATCTTCAAGTCCGTATTTCTCCCAATATTCACGATTATATTTAAGTAGAGAGAGTTCAGGATTTTTTGGACCTGATATCCTCTCTTTGAACCACTCCTCGATAAATTCTTCTGATGCTAATGTCTTCGGAAATGTCTCTCTGAACCACTTGACCATCTCTCTCCAATCAGACGTGTCTATAATCTTGTAAGAATAGCACAGGAGTTCTTTTGTCACGTTTTCTTCTCTCTCTTCTAACTTCACATGTTGAACTGACGGAACAAATACTCTTACTCCTCTTGTCGCTATCTCTCTTGCTATTTCATTCGCAGCTTCTCTCATATTCGCAAATACTCTCATGATCTCAGAATTAATCTCTTCAATGCGATATATATTAGTACATTTTATTTTCGTCTTTTTATTCTATTAAAATGTGGCGCTAATAGTAAGGTGTAAAATGTGCGGGTTCATGCTCTACTATAATCGAGGAGACTCAATCTTCAATCCGATGGACTTGATCATAGAGAAAATTGTCCTCTATTATGGAGGTAGATGTCCGAGATGTTATTCACTAATCTATAGGATTCCAACTAGAATCATCATACGTCCTCGAGGCAGATTCAAGAAGATAGTCAAGGAGAAGGGGCTTCCAGAACAGGTCGTGATAGATCTATCCGATTTCCCAGATTCTAAAATAAATATCACAAGTGAGTAGAGAGCTTGGAGAGAAAAATGGAAATCGTTGATAAGTTCAAACGCCTAATGATCCTCAAAATACTCGGTTTCAATACTCCAGATGCCATCGTGATATATAGAAATGAACCGACATACAAGGCAGTAAGTAAAATACTATCTTTCTACAAGAAATATGAGAAACTCTCGATAAGGACATTCCTAGACATAGAAGATTACACTTACATCCCTCCTCATTTTCCGAATCTAGATAGAGACGAAGCATTATTGAAGACACTCGAACTACTCTCGGCCGGATACAATATTCTATTACAACAGGGAGTAAGACCTACGAACGGAGATGACGAATATCTCTGTCTAGTGATGAAGACCGGAAATAAAATTATCATCGAGATGGCTAAGGGTCCGGGAACTGTAAGAAAATTGACGATCGAGGGAAAGATAGATGACAGATTCGAGATAACTTCAGAAGAGGATGAAGATTATAGAAGATTGCCGACTGAGCTACAGTATATGTACGAAATCATTAAAGAGTGCGAACTTGATAACGTCATATTTGAAGTGTCGATATACAGAGAACCTGTAGTCGGACATAATCGTGAGGTCTTTTGGGGATTCACTAAAGCAGGTGGTGTAGAAGAAAAGATTCCGAAGTGGATACTGGATAGGTTGAGGTCTTATGATCTTTAAGTTTGAAGATCTCCTAATACTTCACACGACCTCCTTAAAAGACGCGTATCTTGAAGTCGGCCGATATTTATTGACTACGGGATCGTATAATTACGGAGAGACTACAGTCGGATTTCATAATCTATTAGTCATCACTAGAACATCAGAGACATTCGAACTAGAAAAACCCGAGAAAAAGATATATCAAGAGAGAATCTTGAAGAGATATCTTCCCAGGATAAAGATCTCAAGAATTGTCAGCTCTCTAAAATCGGGCAGAAGGGCCTCAAAAATAGTGTTTCCGGTATGTCTCGATAAGAAAGAGCCCGAATGTCTTATGTATTTGAGTGTACTCTTATGCCGAGAAGAGACATCGTTCACAATTCACGCCTGCTATAGAGCACAAGAGTGGGGAACTAGAGTACTTGCCGACTACTATTTCCTGTCAAAACTCTCAGAGAAAATCTCAAAAGACAGTGGACTTGATCTCTCTTCTATCTCGATATACACGATGGCAGTATATACGAGAAAGCGTGGAGTAAAGAGGATAATTGAGAAACTTAGAGAGAATCAAATCAACTTTACATTATCTGATCGTGTCAGAGAATTAATATCGAATAAATCTCACATCTAAGTTTTTTCTATAGTATGAAGAAAAAGAAAAGTAGGAAAGAGAAATTACTGTCGGAACTTGAGAAGATGCTTTCATCGTCGGGTGAGATAAAGAACTACCCTAGAGTATCGACGGGAATAGAGGGATTCGATGCTGGATTAGAGGGAGGTTTTCTTCAAGGTGCACTTAATATAGTCTATGGACTTCCGGGAGTTGGAAAGACGACATTCCTAATACACTTCGCAGTAGAGCAGATCATAAAGGGAAGACATGTCTTTGTGATGGACACTGAAGGAGGATGGAGTGGAGATAGGGTAAAGAGAATTCTGAGTAGGCGAATAAGCGAATTAGATAATCCGGACGAAGTGATAAAGACGATAAAGAAGATTAAACCTCTTCACGTCTGGAGAGTCACAAGTAGGACTGAGGCGAAGAAATGTATAGAGTTATGGGATCTCATCAGAGAGAGGAATTTGAATGTTGGGGCATTCATAATAGATTCTATATCAGCACTATACGTTCCCGATCTAATGGCAGCTAGTCATGAGAGGCTTGCTATGACGGCGAGAGAACTTGGAGGATTCGGAGCTGTCATGGGAATTAAGATGCACAGATTAGCAGAGGCATACAATTGCGTTAGTTTGATGACAGCATGGCCTGGATCTGAAGCCGGAAAGAAATTTAAACTTAGAGAGATCATGGACTTGATAAAGAGAAATGAACCTGTAGAACTCGTAGATCTCGCCACTCTAGAACAGCCGATTAGAATATCAGGAGGTACGAAATTATCGTTCATGGCAAAGCTAATTATTAGAATGATTCAAGGACCCGGCTCAACTGGATATGCTATACTAGAGAAACATCTATTCATTCCTCGGCGGTGTATAAGGTATAGACTTACTGATCATGGAATCGTCTCTTTGAAGTCTGATGTAATCACAGAGGAGGAGGGTATATATGAGATTCTCTCCAGGTACGAGAAAAGTTAATAAATCCGAACGCATATAATAAGTGATAGATATGCCTCGTAAGGAGAGTAAAAAGGCAAGGAGGGCTCAACTATATCGAAGTTATAGAAGGTATAAAGAGCGAAGGCGATTATTATTCCAGAGGTGTCCTGAATGTGGACATGAGCTTTCTGTTAAAGTTAGAAAGAGGAAGAGAATTCCATGGATTGTCTTCAAGTGCGGAAGATGCGGATATTTCTTCTGTTATCCTATCCCGAACGAATATAAGGAACTTCCATACAAAAGAGTAGATTACTTCGCAGTAGTCATGGACGTTAGACATCTAATTTCCCAACTCATAGAACAGAAGAGCAACAGCGATCAAGAAGACAATCCGGAATATGTAATCTATACTCACTACGCCTTACACCCGCAATGGAAGATCAGAATCCATAATACGGGGAAAATTGATTTTCTTTTTACTCCTCGATGACGTATTTATATTCCCTTTTTTGTGCGTGTCTTGGAGCAAGAAATCCTAGTACAAGTCCTGCTGTAAATCCTATTCCATAATTCGAGATTATAAAACTAAATGCCTGGATAAAGAAGTTCTCAATAGCTTTAGAGAGAGCAGGGACGTTTATATAGATAAATCCCAGAGATGCGAGTAGAAAGAGAGAGCCTATATAGATCCAGACAACACTCGTAATAACTGAAGAGACTTTTCTGAGTAGATATCCAATAGGCATTCCGAGAATAAATCCAGTACCGGCCTGTGTCAGTAGTATAGGCTCAATCAACGTTTCAACCTCTTCAACTGCTTTAATGTCTCAAGCCACGGATTGTCTATAGCGAATGATGGAAGAGATGTCTCTTCTGTCCTCGTCTCAGAACTCAATCCTCCAACTACTCGAGGAGTAGATTGAGATTGAGATCGCGATGACATTAACTCAAGAACATCTACAATCGTCTCAAAAGCTTTAATCTGCTGTTCGACTAATTGTGATTGTCTCTCAAGTAGTTTAGTCTGTACTTCTATATTCTGATTGATCGTCTTTATAGACTGCTTTATATCCTCACTCGCCTCCATCATAAATTGACCGTACCTGAAATATGAGACAGAGTACTCGGTGAGAATTTCTTTCAAGACTTCTCTGACAAAATACCTATTGAAATCATTTCGCCTCTCTTTTTTCAGCCTCTCTCTCACTTTATCTTCGACTAACCGCCAAATAGGATCATTTACTCTGATCATTAGCGTGAGTTTGACTAGAAGATTCTCGGGGAGAGTCTGTCCGAATATCAACTTCGCCCTCAACGCTTTAGCGAGTCCCATTCGAGGAGATTTACACTTACCCATTCTCTCACTGTAGAATAATAACTGAAGAAAGAAATAAATCTTTCATGAAATAGATTAGAATGATCTGAATGAAATGCGATGTGAGATACTGTCGACGTAAACCTGAAATGACTGTATATATAGATGATAAAAAGGCGAAGCTATGCCGCTATCACTATAAGAAGCTCTTGACGATAATTACATATCTCGCCGAATATCTTGATAATGTCGAATTGAGTGAGATTCTCGAGATTGATCCGAAAGGTCGATTAACTCTCTCGTATAGAAAGTTCAAAGTCCCGAGAAAAGTACTGTATAGATTAAGGAGAGCTTTGAGGAGGATAAAGTGAATCTAGATATTCTTTCCCTCGAATCGTAAGGACGTAATATCCTCTCCCGACTTTCTTTACAAATCCTCTTGCAATAAGTCTCTTTAGAGATCTCCATGCCGTAGTAATCGGGACTTTTTCGATGACCTCGGAAAACGGACAAGGATTTCTACTTGCGACAATCATGAGCACACATATATCAGTGTATTTTAATTTCTCCATTACTATGCTCATCAATTAAATTTCTTCAATGATCTATAAAATGTTTTCTAAAAATGCCAATAAAATTCTCAAGATTTCGCTTTGTTATGATGATGTATTCAATGTTGAATTTAGGTCTCAATTTCGACACAATCTTAGATTGCTGATATAGTTGAATGCCGCTAGGATTACCTCGAATCTTACACTCGATCAAATAGATTTTTCCGCGCTCTAGATCAAATCCTATTAAGTCGAATGGTTTTGATCTCGCAAGTCTAAAGACGATCAATCCTATAGACTCAAGTTTTCTCTTCACTTCTCTCTCAAATCTCGCCCCCTTCTTATATGATCGTCTTTTCTTTGACTTCTTTTTCATCAAGTTATTAATAATTTAAGGTCTATATATCTTGAATTGAAGTGAGAGCATGATAATAATATGCCGAGAAGACCTTCCATTTAATCCTGATGCTATAAAGAAGAAATATCCTCATTCTAGATGCTGGGAGATAGAAGAGTTTTTCGTCAAAGCTAAAGAAGATCCCGAACTATATAAAGAAGCGAGAAGAGTATTTTGGGAAAGTTATTGGAGGCGAATGGGATACTATAGAGGACGTCATAGATTCTTTGATGCCTATGAAGACGGAAAGAGACTCACTAGAGATGAAGATAAAATGAGGGTTCTTGGAGAGATTATTATATCGGCATGGGAACATGGAATTGTCCCGAGAGAAGTGATAAGGATGAGAAGGATTAAAGGATGGCCACCAGCGTATAGAAGACTCCCCAGGAAAAAGTCAGTACTTGTATAAGATTAAATAATCAACTCTAAGAATTATAAAAGAGGGTGAGTAAATATGCCGAAACGTCTTAGTGAAGAGGCATTGAGAGATCTAGTTGAAAGTGTAGTAACAGATGCCGATGGAATATTGATGGAAGTTATTGAGTACTGTATATTGAAGCCGTTAGTGAGGGGAAAAGATAAGCCCAATCGTCGATTTGATACGAGATGTATAACGAATATCTTGAGATACTATAAACTTGAAGACGAGAGAGTTCTCGACACATTAAAAGAGAGCTGGGACGAAATTTTAGAGGCCGTTGACGAAGGATTAGAGACGTGGGAAGAGGGTGAACCGGTCGGAGGAGTTGTCGAAGTTGCTTATGAACTTGTCGATGAAGCCGGAGTACTTGAAACAATACGTGAAGCTGTCCTTAAAGCATACGATAGAAAGCATGGAACGAATCTATACGAATTCTATGTGAAAGAGACTGAATAGAGAGATCTCTTATTTTTCGGAATGTAAAGTTTCTCAATCTCTTTTTAATCACCTAGATAACAATTCTTCTGATGAAGAGCATTAGAGAATATGAAGAGACGTATTCAAATCTATCGAGCGAGTGGATAAAAGAGAATGCAAATGTTCCGAGATCATATTCTGCATTCGTCGACTATGTCTTCAAAAATGAAGTCGTGACAAGGAGACAACTCCTCGAGTATTTCGATGCTCATGAAGTAAAGGCACATCTAGAGGGAGATCTCCACATTCATAAACTTCCACAGTCTTTATGGAATCCGTATTGTACGGGATGGGACTATGGACTTATTCTGAAGAAAGGGATCGTAGGTACAGTACCCTCTGCTAAGCCGGCAAAGTATCTCTCAACGGCAGTAGCACATCTAGTACACTTCTTTCTAATCCTATGCCAAGAGTGGACCGGTGCTCAGGCAGTCACAGGAGTAGATCTCTATCTCGCTCCATTCGTCAATAAAGACAAACTCGATTTTAATCGTGTCAGAAAAGAGATAGAGACCCTTGTATTCGACTTAAATTATCCGTATCGAAGAGACTTCCAATCACCGTTTACGAATATAACTCTAGTGATGGATCAGATAGAATACTTCAATCAGAAACCTGCTATTATAGCGGGACGAGAATTAGACGATCAACTTTCTGACTTCATGGACGAGTGCATAATCTTAAATAAAGCATTCATTGATGTGTTCATGGAAGGAGACGGACTGTCTAGGCCATTCACATTCCCGATACTTACAATTCCAATAACAAAGAAATTCGATTGGAATGAGAGGAGATGGGACGACTTGACATATAGAATATTCGAACTGATCAGTAGAAGAGGATCTATATACATCTTCAACGGGGTAAAATACAATGCCGAAGAGGTCTTCTCTATGTGCTGTAGACTTCTATTGAATAGGACTGTAAGGGGAATCTGGTCAATTCCCGATAATATAGGATCGATAAATTGCGTCACGATAAATCTTCCGAGGATTGGAATGATCTCTAATGATGAAGACAAATTCTTTGAAGTCCTCGACCAGAAATTAGAATTGGCAAGGTCGATTTTAATGAAACTGAGAAAGAGATACGAAGAAATTATGAGGAATGGCTCTATGATGATCCTCACTCAGAACTATTTAGAGTGCGGACTGTCCAATCACTTTAATACGATCGGAGTAGTCGGTCTTCCGGAGGCGGCGAGTATATTGATGAATAATTTAGACGTCTGGACTGAGTGTAAGGATAGGGATATAAGGGATGCGATAGAGATAATGAAAAGGATTCTTATATTCATAAACGAAAGACTTAAGGAGTTCTCTAAAGCTGACGGATACAAATATAATCTTGAAGAGGTTCCGGCAGAATCGACGGCATATAGATTCGCAAAATTAGACGAGGAAAAGTATCCGTTATTTAGGCACTATATTCCATACTATAATAACTATCCGCTGTACTCAAACTCTATAATTCCGTATTCGGCAGATCTCAGTCTAATAGAGAGGATTAAGTATGAAAGCGAGGTACAGAAGTTCTTCACGGGAGGAGTAATCTTACACATATTTCTTAACTCACTTGCCGATGTAGAAGCATTAAAGAAGTTGACGTATAGAATTGTACATCAGACTGATCTTGTCTACTTTTCATTTACTCCGGTCATATCAGTATGTCCGAAGTGTAAGAGGTCTTTCACTGCTCATCTAGAGAGGTGTCCAGAATGCGGAGGAAGTGTCGAAGTGTGGAGTAGAATTGTCGGATACTATAGACCGATCAATAGATGGCTTCCAGCTAGAGTGAGCGAATTCAAAGCACGAACTCACTATTCGATCTGATTAAATCTCTAGTTAAGGTTTTTTACTCTTATTAATTAGTTCTATTTAGATGAGAGAATGTCGACAGAGTATGTCGTACTAGAAGTCGACCGTAGAGAAAAGTTGAGAACTTTCCTGAATAGTCTAAGGAAAACAGTAGAGAATTCAAAGATTTTTGAGATACTCTCTCACTTTACGCGATATTGTCTTGATATAGGTGGAAGTGCAACGTTTACAAAGTCCGGAATAACACTCCCGAGCTATACTATAAGATGTTCACTAAAGACTCCTTCAATCGGAAGTATTCGAGTTCTAGGTAGAGAGGGACTAATACTTGGAGTCGCGTCGAAGAGACTATACAGACTATACTTTCCCGAAGAGATAAAGGCAGAAATCGAGGCTGTCGACAAAGAACTGACTAATGAGATCGTACTGACGATTGAAAAGGAAATCGGAGATTACTGGTCGGCTAAAATGGATCTCTTCTATAGGAGATACGGGAGATAACTATGACTTCAGATCGCTATGTAATCAGATCGAAAGAAGAGTATAAGAGATTTAGACGAAGATTGAAGAGGAAGATTGAGAAAGGATTAATTCGTCCTATTCTCTCAATGACGAGATTCTGTCTTAGAATTGGAGGTAATGCTGAATTTGAGTTCGATGAGAATACTAGAATATTGACATGTAGACTTCCGAAAAAGAGTAGTGCGACAATGGACACTGTCATCAAAGACGGAATTATATCACTCTCTTTAGGAGATAGAGTATTCATATTCTCAATGCCAAAAGAGATCAAGTATACTTCGATTGAGGGAGGATATTATGACGATGTTAAATTGATGAGACTTATCATAAAAAGTGATGAGAGAAGAGATGTGTATAAGGTCGATCTGGAATTTCTCTAATCTTACATGAGATAGAATTCGACTTCATTTTCATCCGGATAAATCTCAACTAGAGAATGATACCGTCTTAGAGAGCTGGCTATTTCTTCAATGAGTTTGTCTTTTATACGATCGTCAGGAATTCCCGAAATTCGATAATACCGGAATTCTGCACCGTCAAAATTTATGAGGATATAGAATCTATCTTTCCAGGCATGTCTAGATTCAAAGTGATTATATCTGATTCTCTTTACTCTCAGTCCGTATTTTCTACAGACATTAAAGACGATCCTATCCTCTCTCAATTCCGATCACCCTAGATCTTCTCGTATTCTCTTTAGTGCCGTAACCGTCAACTTATTCGGATCCAATCTGAATACTTCTATATTCTCCTCTTTCATCAAAGTCTCAACTTTCTCACCGACATGAGCACTTATGACGTAAAATCTTGCTTTTATGTCAGACTTTCTAAGAAGTCCTAAAGCTTCCTCTATGTCGTATATTGCGGCATCTGTAATGACATAGATAAATTCGACATTATTCTCAATCGCATCTCTTAAAGCTCTCATTATTCCAGTCCATCCTTGAGGAACAACTCTCTTTATATACGTCTCAATATCGGATTCTATATGATATGAACGCGTGTCGAAGAAATAGAAATAGACCTCACAATCATTCTTAATACACTCGCGATATAGAGCAAGTGCCGCAGCCCTAGATGGTATTAGACAATACATCATCGATCCCGATTTATCTACAATTATTGCAACTCTTCTCGGAGTTTTACTGATCGGAGTAATCCCTCCCTTTCTCGTCAGTGCAAATATTCCAGGAATTACAAGGCCGTATGTCTTGAATGTCTCTTCTATCATCAACTCCCTGAATTCGTCTCCTATCCTCCAAGTTGCGAATTCTTTTCTCCTCTCGCGAGTTGTCGCCAATTCATTTTCGGCATTGATTATAACTTTATCAAGAAGTATGTCAATCGCCTTCAGTAAGAGCGGATCTTTGAAAAGTTGAAGTCCAGTCTTCGGATCACATTCATAGGCGGGATTTAAACCGAATATACTATAGACCAACTCGGGATATCTCACCATCACATCACTATCTTCAGATAACTGAAAAGCATATCTTATTCCTTGAAATCGGTTGATTACAGACTTTCTAGTCGGATCTAGAAATCGAGAATATACTTCCGTCAGTCTTTCAGTCTTATCTTCAAGACTTGAATCAGATTTGAGAATATCCATTATTTCATCGACAGCATATTTAAATTCACAATCCTCACTGATTCCGGCAATTCTCTCAGAGACACAGAGAAAGAGTTTTTCATGATTCGGAGGTTGAACTTTCATTTCCTTCCTGATTCTCTTGAGTAACTTTGCCATGTATCTCTTATACTCATCACTGAATTTGAAGTCTCTAGAAAGATGATAATTGACAATAGTATCCGAGACGATATTGCCGAGATCGTGAACAAGTTTCTGGTCGAATAAGATTCCCCTTGCTAAGACGGCCTTTTTGGCAAATAGCCATGTTAGTGATTCTAAATCGGGTGTAGCCGGATGGATAATTCTATGCCCAACTTCGTGACGAAGACCATTCTTTATCTCCTCAATCGGTCTCTTGAGAATTGACTTCGGAACTGTTACTACTCCCCATTCAAAAGTCTCTGTCTTACCTTTCTCGACAATCTTTAATTCGAGTGAAGGTGATCCCATCTCAAGAAGGACATCTACAAAAAGTTTACGGATATCTTCGCGGAAAAAAATTTTTTGTTTACTCAAAAAGTTCACCCTTCACTCTCTGACTCAAGCTCTCCGAGCTCTTCTACAGCGACTTCCCAGACCTTATTTAGATTCTCTTCATTCTTCAATTGAGCTATAGTCGCCTTCACAGCAGTCCTTATACTCTTCGGAAGTGTTTTCCTGATCTTTCTGTACTCTCTCATCGCGTTTTCATATAATTCTTCTTTTGAAGATGAACTCTTCGCTGCGGCTTGAAGTATCGCTGCCCTGAGTTTGTCAATAGCCTCTCTTGCTATTATTGAAGCGCTGGCTTGTTCAATCGCTTTTATAGCTCTACGACTGAGATTCTCAGTAAATTCTTCAGTTAATTTTATGAAAGCTTCAGAAACTTTTTCCATTTCTATCTTCTGTTGCGACTTTATCGCTCCTATAACTTCATTCAATCGCTCTAAAGAGATCTCACTAGGAAGATATACTGAAGCCAAACCACTCGAAAATTCTACATTTTCCGGTAGAGTCGATTTTAGTACTTCATTGATCTGATCAAGAGTCGCCTTTGCGGCATCTTCGTCGAGGAAGAGACTTATTCCTCCGATCTTTAGTGAACAATTCCTTGATATGATTCTTCTGACTTTCGACCTCGCTCTCCTGAACTTCTTGTAATCTTCCGGTGGCAACTGATAAATTGTCGTAACTCTGACATTCTCTGAGGTCTCTGAAACTTCTCTATTTACCGGAACGCTTATTTTTACTTTTATGATGTACGCCTTCATCGTATAATATTTATGCGCAACGAGTATATAAACATTCCTCGACTCGAAACTGATTTAGATCTTACCATGACTCATAAGGACTTCAAGAAGGTCCCTAAAGAGAGATCTGACTTTATTCAAATCAGTATCCTCGAAAATCATGAGATTTATCACGACCTGATTTCTCTCAGAATCAAAAGTAACATTCACAGAACTCTCATCAGATCTGAGTACTCCTAGAACTCTTGAATACGGAAACGACTCAAGAAAATCACATCCGAACTTCTTAAGTTCTACGGCAATTCTATACATCTCCTCAAGAGTTTTAACAGCAGATTTCACTACACGCGGAAGATCTCTCCTCAAATCCTCAAAACTAGAATATACTCTTCGAAGATCTACGATCTCACCATCCGAGTATACTCTCAATTCGAATTGTCCATCAAGATCGTCGTGATATATAGACACATGATATTTTCTATCTCTATATATAAACGACCGATATGCAGTGAGGATATTTCTAGTTCCCTCATCCTCTTCTCGCTCAATAATCCTCACATAGAATTTTCTTGATTCAAGCCACTTTCCGATTTCGTCGATTTCCATCAAGAGAAAGAGAAAAAATCGAAATAAAAAACTATATCTGCTTTACAAGGATGAAATATGGAATCACGTTAAGTCCTGGAGCCGTCCTGTCGAACAAAGTATATTCTCTATACGTGAAGTGGCCGTAGAGATATATCAACTTTCCAACCCAAGATTCATCAGCTTCCGGATACAGTGCCGGATCTATCCATGCTGAGCATCTACCTCTAAGACTCATATCTCCGACATTTATGACGGCCCTAGCACCTCCGAGTTTTTCTGGAACACTGAATCTCTCTATAATCCCAGCACAGACTCCTTCGACCGCTGCATTTTTCTCACTCACTAAGTCTACAATCGAAGATAGATTCTCAAATGTAACATGCGTTGATATCCAGGTACTAGCATCGGGAATTGTTTCTATATCGTCAATCACTTCAATCTCTTCTATTCTCGGATCTGAGTGTAGAAATCTGAGTTCATTACTTCCCTCATCAACAGGAATATAGTCAGAGAGATAGTCAAACCTGACAACTCCGGTTTGACCGATAACTCGACCTACATATTCTTCACTTTCAGTCTTGACTCTATAACACGTATCAATCATTATCGAAACTCTTGGTGATGCAATGAATTTCTTTAATGAACCGTCTTCGAGAAGTAAGACAACTCGCTTAACTCTCTGTACAAGTTCGTACTCTCTAGAATACTTATAGAGAATCAATTCGGGACTTACTCCAAGTTCTCTTGCTCTCTTGAGTATCTTCTCGGCAAATTCTTTCTTAGATATTCCCATTATACTAGCAGTCCTCTCAAAGATCTTCTTTCCGCGTTCATCTAAAGTTTCGTAAATTTTGATTCCCTCTTCTTTCTCAGCTCTAATCTCTTCGACAGTCTTGAAGATCTGTCCGGCTAATTCTTCTGGAGACTTAACCCATCCCTTCTTTGCAAGCGCCCTCGATATCTTTATACAGAAGTCGAATGTCACTGGATCCGGTATCTTCAAGGGTTTTGTCTTCATTTTAGTCTTCAAATTAACGAAATACAGTTCGTCTCTTGATACGTTGACTTCTATATCCTCGTATCTAAACGTTCTCATCAATAAAGTAAATCAGATGGCGTTAAATAAATCTATCTAATTCGGATCAGAAAAATCCATAATGAGGATGCATCTTTCCAGGCTTCACCTCGACTTTGCCATTCCTAACTTCAATCATCCACTTGTCGATGCCTGGATGACCGATAACTAGAGTATCTTCAGGAACGTCTGGCGATATCCAAAAGATGTGGGGAGCTTTCTCTATTCCCTCGATCTTCATATAATCAGAGGCACAGACTCCTATTAATCTGATACTTTCTCCTTTCTTTCCAACCTTGAGGCTCATCCAATACTTTTCCGGAAGTACGAAACATCTAAGACATCCTATTTCTGAGAGTTTCTTGGCAAGTTCTCTTGAAATTATATTCTCATACGATCCTGTATCGACAAGTGCTTTGAGTTTACTCTTCTTTGTCCCGATCTTGAACTCTACCTCAACATATGCGTCTTCTCCTATCATATCAATTATCTAGATGCTTCGGAGATATATAACTTAGTAATATGATTTCCTATTAAGTGAAACGTTTAAATGCTAAAAACTCTAATCTTACTGATGAAAATTTTAGTAGTTAGAGCAGACCAAGATTATCCGATAGAATTCAGTACTAATAAGAAATTCCTTGTCAAACAACTGATTCCGCTATTGAGAGAATTCTTAAACGAGAAAAAGAATCCATCGATCGTAACAATAATCATAACTCGTGCCGATGAAAAAGTGTAGTTTTATTATCTCTACCCTCTTACTAGAGCTGTATGACAAAAGAATTGAAGTACAATTTATGTGCATCCGGAACACTCAAATCAATAGTCTACTGTTGTTCAACTTCGAAGCCATGTCCGATTAGAGACCGTGCACTCTCACTCTTAGGCATACCTCCCGAGAAATTCGAGGCGATAAAAAATAATCACAAAATAGAAGATCCGAATCTATGCTTCGGGAATTTGGCATTCTGCTGCGCTCTCTCAAAGAAATGTAAATTTAGAGACAGTGTCTTGAAGAGACTCGGATGGGACGAAAAGAAATATCTCGAATACAAGAAAGAAATACTCAAAGATTTTATGAAACTAAATCCGGATCCCGAGATATGGAATAGGAGAGTTGTCGACGGATATAAGGGAATTCTAAGAGATAGGTATGGAAATAAATACGAAGTTTTACTGTTTGGATCTCTTGAACTCGGATTCATTCAACTACTCGAATGGAAGAAAATAGAGAGCGGAGTAAAGAAGTAAAAATTAAATTAATTATAATCTGTATTTCTTTAATGATATGGAAGAGTATAAATATGTTTGTGACGAAACCGAATTGAAAGAAGAGGCAGAGGAGGAGAAAGAAGAAAGAATTGAAATCAAGACAAGTACTAGGATTGTCCTTGTCGAGAATAATGTCGTATACTACTGTCTAAATGACAGGTGCTGGAGTATAAGACTTGAAGAGGAACCGAAAATTGAGAAAGTCGAAAAAGAGGAGGTTGAAGAGAAAGTCAAGGAAGTCGAAAAGAGGAGGAGGGAGTTCTCTGAGAGAATAAGAGAACTATTTAGAGAAGTCGAGAGAACTCTTGACAAATTATTCGCATGGTAGATTCTTAATATATCTCCTTTTCTGATAGCTTAATGTATGAGTGAAGATGTGATTAAGATATTCGCAAGTAAATTCGCATATAAGCCGGATTCGTGGATAGAGAGGTCGATAAAGAGATTCAGACTTGGAGTTGAGAGAGTCTCTAAATACAAGTTCAGAGTTCGAGGAATGAAAAATGAGAGGTGTTCAAGATATACTGTCGTCTTTATGGGACATGACGAAAATGGACTTCCTAAATTCTTCTGTCCGTGTCAACTTAGGAGAAAGAAATATGGAAAAGCTGAGAGGTACTGTACTCATATCGGAGCGGTTATTCTCTATATTCTCTCAAAGGTCAAAGAGGATCCTTCTCTTGAAGTCATGATCCCGTGAGTGGAATGGAAAAGATTTATATTCCCGCATTTGTAGATATAATTGAGGCGGAAAACATGGGTCTGTATATAATAAGGGGTCCAGCGGATAAGATCTCAGAGGTCAAAAATCTAGGATTTGAGATAGTAAGAGAGATAAGGCCAAGGCCAATCAAACCAGAAAAGAAAGTGATCCTCGACGAATTCATAGCTCATGTCAAAGAAAAGGGAGGAACGATCTCCAGAAGGGAGGCTAAAAGTCTGCTTAAAGAACTGAAGGCAAAGCATAACCTTCCTAAAGGAATATCATTGAAAACATTGCTAACTCACGGTATTCTAGTGAAGAGGGCTAGGGGAGAATTAGTATTAGGTGAGGCAGAGATAAAAGTCGCTCCCTCAAAAGCTGAAGAGGAAGAAGCTGAAGAGGAAGAGGAAATATCTTTAGAGGAACTCGAAAAGGAATTCCAATAAATTCGAACCAAAAAAATATTTTTTTATTTTTCGATTTTCTTTATCTCTCCCAGACCTCTATTACTGAGATAATTCGCAATTATTATCGGAAGTCTATTAAGTCCGCGATGTATTCTATATCCTCCTATAACGTCGTCAATCTTCGAATCGAATAGACAAGTTCCATCAATCCAAGAATACTCCTGAATAAACGGACTGAATTCGTCTATCTCATCGATAGAAATTACAGACGCCTTAAGTCCACAAGGATGAATACTCTCTTCTAATCTCTTTAGTCTGTGAATGTCTATACTTGACTTCGGATCGATTTTTATCACAGAGAACTTCTCAATACTATGACCTATTAATCTCGAAATTCTACTTAGACGGCCTCTAAATACGACGAACGACTCTTTAATATATCTACAGTCAGGATTCGTCATATATTCGACGATCTCAGCTCTCTGATCTTGATCTAGATTAATGAAGTCCTTATCCCTTACGATGACGTGAAATCCTCTATGTCCCGAAAAGTTAATCTTGAGATCACTCTCACTTACTCCAAATTCGTATCTGAGACAGTCAACTAACTTCCACAATTCAAACTTCATATCATCTAATATCCGATCGTTTAGATAGTCGAATTCCAAGTCTATCTCAAAGAAGAGTTCAGTCATCTTGATCATCTTCTCATCCATATCTTGAGACGACGGTGAGAGGCAGATATAAGTCGAACGATAGACATCTTCCGGAATAGGAGGCCTTGAGAGATATCTCCTCAATTCTTCTAGTGATTTAAATCCTAGATGTCTGACGAATTTATTTCCCCTTCTAACTGCGAATTCATAGTGCTCTACACTTATTCCTGGATCGAATTTTGAATAGTACTCTATCAACTCATGAATCATCAATATCACCTACATTCATTCGTACAAAGACCAGCAACTTTTAGAGTTCTACACGATGGAGGTCTATATTTCTCTTTACGTCCTCTAAGTCCAGCTATATGCTCTATCTGATATCTAGTCGTCTCTTCATCGAAATCCGGAGCATGTCTAAATAGGTCTACAATCTTATCTATCTCCCAGCCGAAGTGTATGAGATATGAGGCAATTGCAAATCTCTCAAAGTGAGAAAGATCGCGTCCGTTCTTGAGGTCGGTTATCAGCTTTTCAATACATGGCGGAATCATCCGTCGCTTCTTTTTGAATTTCAGAAACGGTTTCATTTTAGTCAATATCAGATCTTCTAATAAAGCTCTTGAATCGTCCTCGTTAAGTCTAATAAATCCACCATACAAATTCAAGTCCTTAAGAGATACTTCTGATCTCTTTAATTCGAGAAAGTCCCTCACTCTGATGAATACTCTATCATCTCTCTTCTCAAAAGAGTCGCTGAATAATCTAAGTCCGAAGACGACGGCCTCAAAGTCTATCTCATTAATAACATCATCGACATACGATCTATATACTTCGGCAGGAATATGCCCCCGATGAGAAATCAGCTCTATAATGAACTCTAGAGTACATGGTCCTGGATTAACAAGAGAGACCTCTTCCTGATTTGGAACGATCTTTCTGACTCGGCAATACTTCAAGAAGTCTATAGAGTATCTGTTGACGAATAATAGAGCGATTCTATAGTTGTCTTTCCACAACGGTGAATTTGAATCAACTCTGATCTTTCTAGGTTCGAGTTCAATATACTTCAAAAGGATCGGGTCGTCTAAGAACATCCTGATTTTCTGTAGTGAGATCTTGATGAAATTCTGTGCCAATGCCCAGCTAAGTCTCCTCAATTTAATTGAAGTTGCCGATCTTGCCGACTTAGTTCTAATATTGATTTCGGACAATAGCAGTCGTCTTATGAGGAAATCATTTATTTCGCTATCAATCACTATATTATCGAGTAGTCCGTCAGATAGGCTCTTCACGATCTCCCCCACCTTCTATTTTCCTACTTTTAACAATATTTTCTATTTGGAAATTATATTTAAATCTTACTCTTAATTTCTGTCGGTATTACACAAATAATAGCAGGAAAGGTGAAAATTTTTATATGATCGTCTGACTACTAAAATGATGAGTCGGACAATCGTATTCAAGTTTACAGTCGACAATCACGAACTAGCGAGAGAAGTTGAGAGTTTCTCAATGATCTATAGACTGACAGATCAGGTAAAACAATTCTCATTTTATGATAGAAGAGAGAGGAGGTGGATTTTCTCTGTCAAACGGGCAATTATGAACAATCTAGATGCGGATCGAATTATTCAGACATTAGAGGGAATTTTTGGACCTGAAGCTCGAAGGCTTGAACCTCTTATCTCAAAGAAGATTCAGAATGCCCGTCGGATTACTATCAAAGAAAATGAAGACTTCTTAATAATCGAGGGAGTACTCGGAACTGTAGAGAGTGCAAGACTGATAGAGAGATTTACAATCGCATATAATTACATCAGAAAGGGAGAACTATTCAACGAGAAATTGAGATTAGTGCGATGGAGAAAAATAGGCGATAAATTCTATTTAACTGCCGAGAAGGGAATACTCTTCAGATTGATTGAGTATCTCAAGCCGATAAGGGACATTAAAATAGATGTACAGATACCTGGAAAGAGAATAAAGACCTCAGATAGACTCATTAAACTCTACCCGTTTCAAGAAGAATGTCTCAATTCGTGGATGGAGAAAAAATGTGGAACTATAGTAATTCCAACCGGAGGAGGAAAGACATTTATCGCGATTGAAGCGATTCGAAGACTAAGGACGTCTACTCTGATCTTAGTCGTCACTCAAGAACTTCTCAGACAATGGAAAGAGAGGTTGAAGCTTATAGGAGTTGATGCCGGTCTCCTTGGAGCAAGACACTATGATATAAGAGACGTGACTGTCTCTACATATCACTCGGCGGTTAAATATATCGACGAACTGAAAAATAGATTCGGACTAATAATATTCGACGAGGCTCATCACGTTCCAGCAGATACATTTAAGACGATCGGACTTAAACTGAAATCAATATATAGAATGGCATTGACAGCAACTCCCGAGAGAAGAGATAAAAATGAACCGCTGATATACTTCATCGCCGGAGATGTAGTCTACAGTATCGGTAAAGAGACTCTCAGAAAATATAGACTGATCGCCGATTTTGAACATAGGAAAATCTATGTCAACTTGACAAGAGACGAATTGAATAGATACAATAGAATAGAACTCTCTATAGACGACGAAATGAAGAGGATATCACTATTGAAATCAATCGCATTCATGGCAGAAGAGAAATATCGCGTATTGAGAGATCTAGTCAAGAGACATTTCAATGATAAGATTATCGTCTTCTGTCAGAGAATAGAGCAGGCGAATAGGTCTTATGATGAGGTCAAGAAAATACATCCGAATACATTTCTCATAATCGGAAAAACGAGGAAATATGAACGATCTAGAATATTCGAGAAATTCAAGAAAGCTGAAAATGGATGTCTTATAACGACAACTGTATTAGATGAGGGAATAGATGTCCCGAGTGCTAATGTCGCAATAATAATGTCGGGAAGCGGATCTAGAAGACAGATGATACAAAGAGTTGGAAGAGTATTGAGATATGTCGAAGGAAAGAAAGCGATTGTCTATGAACTAATCGCGAAGAATACAATCGAATATTATCTCTCAAGAAAACGAGATGGAATATAAAAAATTAACTTCTCATAAAGTCTAAGAACTCTTCAGTACTGTCGAAAAACACTATCTCTTCTGAATTTGCGATCATGTAAATCCACTCTTCATTCCAGTACTTCAACCATGCATTTACGACTCCCTCTAAATCTCCGAATTCTATATGACCTCTATATTCAAGTCGCGCAAATCCCCTTGAAATCAGCCATGACTTCAATCCAGGTTCTATATCCATTGGAGATATTCTGATAATATACTCCTTCCCTCTAATATTGCGTACTCTCAAAGTAAGAGAAAGTTCTTTGATACCGGTCACATACTCTCCTGCCGGATCGACAATACACCATCCATTTTGACCCTTTAATAACACTCCCCAATGAGATACAGACTCACTTCTCCATGCTATGATCCATATACGATCTTCTCCGAATATACCCTGAAATAGTGCATAGGCGACGAGTGCCAGATCTTCACAGTCTCCTCCGCCGAGTTCTAGAGTCTCATTAGGCAAGATAATATAGTTATCCTCCCAGAGAAGCTCATCCTCGATCATTACGGGAATGTAGGGATCTGAAACATACATCGTATTAGTCATTATCCAATCGACAACTCTCTTCACTTTCTCTCTATCAGGCATCTGTCTATCAATGCCGAGATCTTCAATAATATACTCGACATCACTAGAATCAATTCCACTGAAAATCGTCCTAAGTGATTCTTCATCAGCATGTCCATATACTCGAACTTCTATTATCCGCTCGATTCTACTGTATTTAGATTCGAGTTCGTCATATCTCTCTCTTAATGAAAGAAATCTCTCTGTTAGACGAGTAAATTTACTCTTTAACTCGGCATAGTTAGACTTGAGTTTCATGTATTCTGTATTGAGGAGTGTATAATTGCCCTTGAGCACTGTATAGTTACTTCTAAGTAATGTATACTCTGAACTCAGACGTTCATATTCGTCCTCGAGTGCTCTATATTCCGCTAGTAATTTATCGTATTCGACTATTAACAGGCCTGCGTAGGCTCCAATCACGGCAATCGATAATATACAGATTACAGACATCAATACTACTTTCTTCATTCGTCTCACCTCATAAAATTGATGGCGAATGTCACTTATAAATTATGCACAATAAAAAATACTAATAATATCCCTCTTCTCTCATCTCTCTACATTCCCTCCTTATCCTCCTGAGAGTTTCGGGATCATTTCTTCTAAGCCATTTTCTGACATCTCTAAGAGACGTGAAGTTTCCACAAATCGGACAATATGCTCCCCTTTCATCGGCATATTTGTCAAAGAGATCACAGGCCAAGAATGTGAATCCATAATTATCGGCATCAGGATCTTCACAGACAGGACAGCCATACCATTCCCATCTATACTCTCCAATTCGCTCAACTCCGGGCATACTTGTCACTCTTACAATAGAGAGAAAAGAACATTAAATAGATTGAGAAGACTATAAATTGCGAATATTATATTTGTAAAAATTTGAGATTTGTAAAAATTGAGAGCATTCTAAGTCGAAGTAAGTTCTCAGATTCTAAATCAGGGCATCTGAATCAATTCCGTGATTAAAATTCAGCTTGAATTCTAAATATTATCAGAAACTAAGAAATTTCTACTACATATTTTTCCGGTTTATTCCGTATATGAATAGAATTATCGCCGGAACTGAGTTCGAAAAACTCTATATGTCGAACTTTCCGCGTATTGAATCATCGAACGGTATTCATAAATATCCTAGATTCAATATAATATGAATAGAGACTACAATAAAATTAGAGAGATGAATAAAAGTTATTAAATACCGAAATTTTCTATAGGCAGAAATTTCCGTGAATATAATTATAAATTTGATATAAGGCCTATGAAAATTTCTCTCTCTTATATTCAGATATTTCATCGAACTGATATATACGTGAACGAATAGAGTAATAGATTCCGATTAACTATACAATATCCGACAGTACTCTACTCCAATTCGACTTTGTCAGAAGTATGAACTGAGATGACCAGCTTTTATCCATAATTTTAGAGAACTGTTCGATGAATTTCGATATTCTATTACGTCTATCTCGTGTCAGTCCCCCTCCCGCTCTTCTACACTCGATAAAATAGACGATTTTATTCCTGAAATCGAACGCTATCAAGTCGACAGGTCCTGTCCAGAAGTCTAGGTCAATGACGAAAAATCCGCATTCACGAAGTCTATCTCTAATAAAAATCTCGAATTCCCTCGACCTTCTATATCTCGTCTTAAATGAGAGCGATCGTTTTCTCATCAAAAATTACTCTAATCGGGAATATATATGTCTTAAGAATGCCTAAAAGACGACAATCATATCGAAACAACAAACTCAAAGGAGATACTATATCGAGAGTCAGAGGTAAAAAAGTTATCATATATCAAATACAATACACAAATACATATACTCAAATCGCATATCAGAATTCCGAAAGACATAATCCCAAAACGCAAATCAGAAAGCGCAGTACGAGATATTCAAATCACAAGACAAAAGCGCCATGTTCAGATATTCAAATCTCAAAACGCAAAGCGCAATGTTCAAATGCACGACACAAAAGAGATGACATAAAGCGCAATGTTGAAGTCCCAAATGCAAGATAGAGATTCAAATCGCAAGACAAAGTATGGAATGTTCAAAATCACGACATAAGATAAAGATCGGAGTGCAGAGTATCAAAGTTTGAGTTGAGAGTCGATGTTGAAAATATTATTTGTCCTGGCCTGAAATAGGGATTGGAAAAAAGATTATTCCTGTCGAGTTTCAGCTCCCTGAAATTTCTTCTCTTCTCTCTGTCTTCTCTAAGACTTTCTCCATGAATTCTTCTAGTGTCATGTCCATTGCCTCTGCCTCTTTCTTGAGGAATTGGTAGACTGCTATGTTGATCGCGAAGCTTCTGTCTCTATATACGCCTTTCTTGACGAGTCTGTCTATTTGTCTGACGAAGTCGTCGTCAATTTTTATTGCCACGAGTCTTGTTTTCCATTTCATCATTTAAAGAGGAAAGACACCGATATTTAACTTCTTTCGGACAATTTATTCGGATTTAACTATTAATATCGGTGCATCTATAGTCTCTTGATGTACGTTGAAGCTGACTTGATTCCGGAGGCATGGGAACTCTCTCTTCTCTACTTATTTGAAAATGGGATTGAGATTAAGACTGAATACGGTGAGATGTCTATAGACACTCCGATTGTGATTAAGATAAATGATCCGCTGAGAGAGCCTCGTATTCACTTAAAGGGATGTGTCTCTGGACTTCAAGGACTTAAAGAGTATATCGACGAGGTACTTTATGGTCGTGAATATCGAGTCGTGTCTTATACTTATCATGATCGACTTTTTAAGTATAGAGGAGTTGATCAGATAGAGTATATTGTCGAGAAGTTGAAGTCAGCTCCGTATTCTAGGAGGGCTCAGGCGATTACTTGGATTCCGGAGATCGATACTAGGTCGTCTTATCCTCCGTGTCTTCAGCGGATCTGGACTAGAATTGTCGATGGGAGGCTTATTATGCATGTTCATATTCGAAGTAATGATGCCCTGAAAGCGGCATTCATGAATATAATGGCGTTTATTTCTCTTCAATGTCATATAGCTTCTCTTTTAGGTGTCCCTGTAGGATATTATTTACACGTTGCAGATAGCTATCACGTGTATGAAAGAGACCTGAAATGGCTCGTAAAGTTTGTAGATCAAATTCGCTCAGGAGAGAGTAAGAAGTGGTGGCTAAATTCTAGAGTTCTAGATACGCGTTGAATTTTTTCGCATATTAGAAGTTGTGGCAGAATTAACTGTTAGGCCTAACACTTCTATCCTTAGGCCTAAACTGTTAGGCCTAAGATTTATATAACGGTGAAATTTCTAAATTTTTTGATGGAAGAGAAGCTCTTTAGTACTGAAGAAGCCGCTCGAATTTTAGATCTTACTCAAAAGAAAATTCGTTATTTAATTAGAAGAGGGCAAATTAAAGCTATCAAAAAGAGGACTGAGAATAAAATCGGTCGTACTAGAACTCTCTATTTTATTCCTGAGTCTGAGTTGAAGAGGTTCATGAGTAAAAGAGAAGTTCTTAAGTCGAAAGAAGAGAAGAGTAATGAGAATATGAAAGAGATCTCAATATTCGATAGTCTCGACCTCGAGAAAGAAGAGGCAGAAGAGGGTACAAGCGAAGAAAGTGAAATAGAGTTGGAGATTGAAGAGGTGACAGAATCCGAAGAGGAAGTTGAAGAGGAGAAAAGTAAGGTCGAGGAATTGGAAACTGAGAAAGTCGAGGTTGAGAAAGAGGTCGAGGAACTCGAGATTGAAGAGGAGGAGACTGAAGAGAAGTCTGAAGCTGAAGGCGGTGAGGTAGAACTTGAGTTGGAGGAGGTTGAAGAAGCGCCTGAGATCGAACTTGAAGAGGAGGAGATTGAACTTCCGATCGAGATAGAGAGAGTCGAAAAGAAAGTAGAAGTTCCTCGAGAAGAGGAGATAGAGTTTCCGATGATTGATGCTCTTGTTCCGAGGAGAGTACTTAAACTTGACGGATTTCTTAAAGTCGTTCTCGGTGATATAGAGCCGGGGATTGTCTTAATTTATGGAGCGACTAATTCGGGAAAGACTACACTCGCCTTAAACTTACTCTTCTATGCTCTGATGAACGGATTTAAATGCCTGTATATTGATACAGAGGGAGGAATTTCTCTTCAGAGATTGGGCAAAATGTATAAGGCATGGAGAAAGGTATATGGTGATCGTCTATTCGGTCCAGAAGAATTGAAGAAAGTCTTCGTCAGTGTTAGAAGATGGGAACACTTATATAATCTCTTGAATGCCAAGCTTGAGAAAGATCCTCCCGATTTTCTCGTGATAGATTCATTTACAAATTTGTGGTGGATTTATTTTCTCTCAAATCCCGAGAGGAGATATCCGATTGCGAATATGAGAGATCTTCTCATTTCTAAGATTAAAGATTGTTGTCTGACTAGGGGAATGATAGCAGTTATCATCGTCCAACCTCGGACTTTAATGCCGCAAGAGAAAGAGGAACTTGAGAAGTTACGATCTGAGGGATATATTATTCCGGATAAAGACGACGCTAAGGGAGGTAAGTTTCTTCTCTTTGAATCGAAAAAGTGGCTATATCTCGGTGTTATTAGGGGACGAAGAATAATGGCATTGAGAAAAGACAAATCTAAACCTTCATATATAGATAATAGAAGAGTATATTCATTTCGCATTTCAGATTTCGGCATAGAGGGAGTATGATATATGTATAAGCGACCGGAATCGCTAGAAGATGTCTATGTAAACACGTCTGTACTCTATCAGGATGATTTACTGCCGCTTCCGAACTCTCCTGTCGCCGCTTCGATTTATGAGCTATTCGAGAGGACATATCCGGCTACTGGACATCTTGCACTGATGATCTCTATTGCGCTCGCATCTCTATGTACTGATGAAGAGAGACAATCGAATATCTCTCTAGTAGCACCTCCCGGACATGGAAAAGACACAGTCGGATCTCAATTTTCCGCAGTTGATTTTGTTGAGATATTCGATTACATTAGCGCAGCTCAGTTCTGTCTAAAGTATGGTGGAAAATATCTAATCAAACTTCCGACTTCACTTAGAAGAATTCCGGATGGAGTAAGAGTTGTTAAGAAAGGTCGATATGTGATAAAGATTGATCGCTCCGAGGCCAGAGATATCAACGGAATGTTCTTTATCGGAACACAGATGGATCAGTTATTCGCGAGATCTCCGGAATTGATTGCAAAGACTCTGTCTTTATTCAACGCTTTATGTGAAAACGGGTATTGTCTCTATGAGGATGATTATGTCGGAAGATATCAGTTCGGGAGCATGATGAACCCCCTTAAGGTCGGAGTTATCATGATGATGGTGCCTGAAGATCTAAATCATCGAGTATTTTCAAAACGCGGATATAAAGAGAGGATGGTAATCATCAGGCACGAATATCTAGACGAGGAGAATAAGCTTCACGAAGACGGTATCTTGAGATTATATCTTCCGAAGTCAATTTCCCTTCACGAGAAAGTAAGGAGTTTACTGTCTTTTCTTGATCCAAAGAATCCCGTAACTGTTCAAATTCCGGAAGATTATATTCCGACATTGAAGAGTATAACTAAGAAGATCGCTCAGACTCGCGGAGAATTTGGAACGAGAAGGGCAGCAAGAGATGTCGTCAGATTGATTAAGGGATGTGCCGTCTTGAATAAGAGATCTATAGTGACGAAAGATGACGTTATTTTATTAAATGCTCTTTCTGTCATGTTCTCTAGTGATACGGCAAATAGACTCGCATTTCAATTAAGTCTGAGAAGTCAACTCGGCGAAGATCCCTCTGTGATCACTAGAGTCTTCAGAAATTGGGATCAGAAACCTCTCTACAGTGAAAAGACAATAAAGTCGATGATTCAGAGATTAGAACTTGAGAAGATTGAGGTGATGGAGACTCTGGAGGCGTTTATATGAAGAGTGCAAGAGAATATTACGTTCAGCTATTCTTTCCGATGACGGACTGGAAGAGATTTGTCGCTGGATATGATCTCTACAGAATCTATGATATAGATGTCAAATTGATCGAAAATAAGAAGTTGATCAAGGGAGTTGTAAGGTATTATGATCGTCGAGAAGATAAGATTAAGAGTCATCAAGTACTGATAGATCTAGTTGAACCGGAAACGTCTGTATGTTCTTGTGAAGACAATAAGTATCGTCCAGATCGATTCTGTAAGCACATGATCGCTGTTTTACTCAGTAGTCTTGAGAAGGGACTGATTTCTGAAGATGTAATTCGTAATATGAAGTCTATATTGAAATCAGAATTGCATAGGAAGGATTGGATTAAAGACGGAAAATTGAGATTTACTTCACTTCCCGAAGATTATAGGGGAGACGGAATTCTTTAATACTCCTCTTCCTCTTCATACTCTGCAAGGATCGGCAATACTTCCCTTAGAACTCTCATTATTCTTCTTGCATCATTGAATCTCTTGAGATTGCATAGACATCCCATTAAGCGACCTGCGAGTTCGAGATCAATGCCTTGCGGAGGTGTCTCTCTAAAATAAGATTCCCATGCTGCCATATAATTTCTCTCAGTCTTAAGTCTTCTGAGCATCCTTTTGAACTTCTCTACTTTCTCTCTAGGTAGAGTACTCACGACTTCCTCTTCATATTCTATAGTCATCTTTAGTACATTTTCGATCTCTTTTTAAATGAAATTCTCGCAATCTTTTTTCCAATCTGTGAGTCCTTCAATAAAAGCATCTCCGAATAGGGGAGCATCTTCACCTCCTCTTATAGTTGTCTCAAGTGCGAATGCTAGAAGATCTCTCGG
>QMZE01000001.1 GCA_003663025.1 Archaeoglobales archaeon | reverse complement strand
CCTAGATAGTGATACAGCTATCGCAGGAGAGTTCGCACCTCTCGGGGGAATGTTATTGGAGTTCATCCAGAATAACGTAGGCTTCCCTTCTTTCCTGGAGCACCCGAACGACGCGGAAGGTGGCGCGCTACGCAATACTACCCTGGCTCTTCGTCTCTTTATGAAAGAGGCGATCAGTAGTCTGGCGCAAGGTGCTGTAGATATCGGGTATGCCGACAGGCGTACAGATGGTTTCCACTGGATAAGTGTGCAAGGAAATGCCCCACTTCAATACCTGGTAGTGAACAATGAGACCTTTCGTTTTGAGGGAGGCTCAGAGACTTCTCCGTCTACCCCTGTAAAACTTCCTGCACCTGTAGATAACGACATCATCTTCGGACACTTGGAAGCTCTGAGTGCTAAGAAGAATTGGCTACCCGAAACTCCCACCGCGGAATCTCTCGTAGGAGCATCAAAAGAGGACCTGCTGGAGCTCTACAATAACTTGGTTGAATTTTACAGGTGTGGATTCCAATTCCACGACCACGACAATACCTGTAGGTTATTAGCTGCTTCAGTGATGATGATGCCCGTAATGGATGCAATGTCCCGACCCCCTCTCTTTACAATCTTAGGTGCGACAAGTTCAGGTAAATCCTCCCTCGTTGCCACCCTCGCTCATTCCCCTGAGAAAGAAGAAATCCAGATGCTGTACCACTCGGTAGCGTATTCTGGGAAGTACACTGAAGCAGGTGTAACTCAGGCAGCGTTTGGTGACAGTAGACTTCGTGTCTTGGATGAATTCGAGTTAGACAGAGGTAACCATGTAGAAATACAAAAGCTGTATGACTTTTACAGGGCTTTTGTTAATGGTGAGGCTGAACGTCTGACTGGTTCTCCGGGAGGACGGCCCAATCAGGTGCACGTACGCCACGCAATTATTCTCTCTTCAATCTCTACATCGGAAAGGCCTCAAGATAGAAATCGGTGGCTCGCAATTAATACTGTTTCTGTACCGCAACGGGATCCTTCTGAGATTTCTATCCTGAAAAAATTCAGTGCCGAGAAAATACGTAAGATGCGAAAGGTTCTCAACATGGGCGTATTTGCCCACGCACACGAGCTAAAGAAGGCGAGAGAGAGTATCAAGTATGAGTTCAACACTGCGCTTCGAATGGCGCTTCCTGTTCCTGTAGAAGCTAGATTCGCTGAGAACTTATTTGCGGCAGCAGCTATGTTGAAATTCCTGGGGATAGATTGGAAAGCTTTTATTGCGTCCTACGTGGACGGCAATGAACATACCTTCACAGACATAGAGGCTGTATCTGAATCCGACAGCAAACTGAACCTGCTATTACGCGGTACTGGTATTTACGACCACGAGATGCGCCAGAAAACAAACGTGAGTATGCTGCTATTACAGAGTGACAAGCGTGAAGCTATTAACAATTCAGCCTGCGGAGCATACTACGACGCACCTAAGAAACTACTGTTGTTCCTTCTCGATCAGGCGATCCCTCAGTTGATTCGCCCAGAGACTATCAAGGAACAGAAAATCACACCTATGCGAATGCGGGAGATTCTCAAGCGCCACAAGAATGCGTTGTCTCCTGATGAAATACTACAGTCCGGTGTAATCAATCGCGCTCAATCTTGTTTGGGAGCCGGGATCCAATTGGCAGACGTAAGCGTCTTCCAGGCGGACAGATGGTTGCAACCTTCAATCCACATAGCCCCTTCTCTTCCCAAGGAGGAGGAAGAAAAAGAAGCTCCACCTGTGGAACAGGAAGAGGAGGAGGAAGTAACAGATGACGACCTCACAAACAATTTCAAATGGTGAGCCGGACATTGAATGTGGGCTTTGCGCTGAAGACGCATGGAACGGCTCGCGCTGTGCGAGTTGCCCTCTAAGTAGAAAGCGACACTATACCCGAGGAATTGGTGCCGACCTACACTCCGCAGACTTCTTTGTCGTAGCAGAATCTCCGCACATCCTGGGACCATCCGGAAGCATGGATAACCATTCCGGATGGAACCTGGATACGGAGAAGCTGGTACTTAATCTAGTGTCCGACTACAAAAAGAGAATGCGCGGAGATCACGCTGAACTCGAAGGGAGATACACTTACGCCGTAAGGTGCATAGAAGATAAGCCCAAGAAGAAAATAATCGACTGCTGTTCTACACTCTTCCATACTGAGCTTACGGAATACGCCGTAGAGCACCGGCCTATTATGGTCTTTGCTTTAGGCCCGGCAGTGCTCAAATCGTTGGGAGTTAAGTACGGTAAATACAATGACATCCAGGGAAAGTTTCTTGAGGTTACAATACAAGGACGCAGAGTACTCGTATACCCCTCACTCTCTAAGCGGCAACTGGCCTCAAAAGCAGGGTACGTTGACGTGACAAAGAGGCACCTCGGTAATTTTCTGGATGGTGCTGTAGGCAACAAGAACGGGCATACGGTGGCTACTGAGGTAAGCATGCCGCAGCTCACTGAAGAGTATGAGTTTCCTCGGACCCCTGCTGAAGTAGAAGACCTCGCGCTACACATCATTAACTATGCACGTCCAGGAGAAGACCCTGCAGGGGCGATGCTGTCTATCGATACGGAAACGAATACGCTTTTTCCCCATAGGCCTAAGCTGAAAATGCTTAGTGTAGTGGCCGCATGGGATAAAGGTAAAGCGTGCTCTATTCCATTCGAACACCCTGATACACCTTGGGACCCTGGGGAAGTACGCCAATCAATCTGGAAGATACTAACTTGCAATAAGCCTAAAGTAGGACACAACTTCAAATTCGACATCAAAGTACTTGAGCGAAAAGGGTTCAAGGTTAGACAGGCACGTTGGGACACCATGCTGGGAGAACATCTCCTGGAAGAAGACAAGAAGGGATACTACAGTCTGAAGCATCTTACCAAGCTGATGCTCCCACGGTACGCAGGGTACGAGGATCAGCTGCACGACATTCTGACCCTTCTGGAAGCTCCTACACAAGTACTGCAATTGAAACAAGAAGAAGAGAACGTGCCTCCTGTTGTTCCTAAGTCCAAATTGAAAGGAGCCGCAAAGAAACTGGCGCAAGACATAGGGTATCTGCACATCCCCCTGAAGGAACTGAACGAGTACGGCGCAATAGATGCAGACGTGACACGTCAGTTAGCGGGAATGCAGCGTAAGCGCATGCTTATTGAGCAGAAACACATAGTAAAAAGGCGTAATGAATATCTGCGAATGCCGAACGCCTACTTCCGAGCTATTGGCCAGCCGGGCACAACTGAAAGCGCTCCTCTAGAACACCTGATGCAGCACCACTGTATTCCAGCGACCAAGACATTGGCGCAAATGGAGTCAATTGGTATGCGTGTGAATCGGGAGTACGTAGATGATTTGCTTATAGATATGGATCAATCCTTACGGGAGTCCCGACAGGAACTCAACCAGATGATTCCTCCTGGGATCACTTTCAACGGGGAGCCTTTCAATCCTGGGAGTGCTCCAAATATCCGTAAGGTACTTTTCGGTACAGGCTACCTTCACCCCAAAACTAAGGAGACTATTTGTTATAAGGGAATCATAGACCCTCCTACGACTGCCACAGGCCTGGTATCTACTAACCAGGCATTCTTGCGTAGCATCCTTGTGCAGCACGAGTGTCCTTTTGCAGCTGCTATTCTCTCCTTCCGCGCTACGAGTAAAGCGCGCAATACTTTCGTGGCTAACATCCACGCCCTAAGTGCAGAAGACGGACGTATGCACACCTCTTTCCATATCGCAGGCGCTTCGACGGGACGTTTGTGTGTTTCAGGGGACACTCTTCTGGAAACTACCTCAGGAACGTTTAGAATCTCAAAACTCGACTTAGTTAGCTTTCCAAATGCACAGATACTGACACACAAGAATCGTCTGCGGAGAATACTGAATGTATTCTACAAGGGAAAAGAGCAGATGTACCGCGTTGTACTTGAGAGTGGAGAACAAATTGACGTCACGAAAGGACATCGGTTCTTTACTCCCTCAGGAGTACAGCATCTTTCTGATCTCACTATCGGAGCACAGGTTACATCCATAAAAAGTGGTCGAAAAAATCCGTTCTGCTCTAGCCCAATCGTAGACATCAGCCCCATAGGTGTAAAAGAGGTTTGGGACATCGAGGTAGAAGAAGACCACTCTTTTGTCGCCCAGGGGTATGTCAACCATAACTCATCGTCCGACGAGAACATGCAAAATGTTCCGCACAGGATACGGAATCACAACCTCAAACAAATATTTATCCCTACGCACCCAGACAAGGAGGTAATAGGAAACGCAGACGCTAAGGCTGCAGAGGTACGGGTATACGCCGCTTACAGCGGAGATGCCAACCTGATCAAAGCCCTCAACGATGGAATGGATCCACATAGCTTCTTTGCCTCAATGGTCTACAGCCCTGACGTAATTCTAAAAGGGATACCTTCTGATCTGAAACATGAAACACTTGCGACTGTAGGCATTGATGATATTCATAGCTGGAGCTACGCGGACTTCCAGAACAGAGACAATTTCTCAGGCACAGATACGGCCTACGGCTCACGCCTAAATTCTCTGCGAAAAACTATCAAGCGTGTGGTCTTCGGCATTCTATATGGAGCTTCACGTAGGAAGATCTCACAGATCGTAGGCATTCCTCCTGCACAGGCAGAGGTTATTATCCGCGCATTGTTCAGTATGTTCCCGACAATAGAGAAGTACATCAGGCGGACAGAAGAGCAGGTCAAGCTTCTCGGAATGGTAGAGACCTTCTTCGGTCGCAGACGACGCTTTGACCTGAAAAGACTTACGTACTCCATGCGCAGCAAAGCTAACCGCCAAGCAGTCAACTTCAAAATCCAAAGCACTTCATCTGACATGGTACTCAATGTGATGTGTAAGATGGAAGAGCCTCTCAGACGGGACTTCAGAGGCAGGATGCTAATCACAGTGCATGACTCTGTCGTGTTCGAGCTTCCTAAGGAATACGTATCTCAGATGCCTGACTTCGTACAGGATTACGGGGTAAAGCAGGTAGCGGAACGTTTCCCTTGGATGCCCGTACCGTTTGAGTGGGATGTAGAAGTAGGTCCAAGCTACGGAGAACTTACTTCCGTAGAGAACTATCTGAACGATAATCCAGAGTATATCCAGGGAGATGCCGACGAGCACCTGGAGCAGGATATCCGAAGTGAGTTTATAGATATAGGTAATTGAGTTTTCGTGGCCCTCAAACACATTAATTGGAGCCAACCTCTCGGCTGAGATGTAACATCTCAAAGAAGCGTCCTGTGTTCAAAGCAATTCCGGATTAATTCCACCGCGAATTAATCCTAGTTTAGCAATTAATGGTAGAACTTCATATCGTTCTGCACCAGTTTGAGGGCCACCCATCCAAAGATGGCCGCGTGGAGGCAGTCGTCCGGTCGCTGCGGCGAATGTCTCCACACCTTGCGGCCACTCTGGGTTACTTCTTCATACTCGTTAAGAATGTCTTCTATAGCTACGTGCATTTCAGACAAAGGCCCAAACTCTACTTGAGCCTTCTTCAGTATCATGAAGAAGTTATCTATGAGGGTAGTTCTGTCTGCGGTATATCTGTCCCTGCCGTTCCATTTGATAGGTTCTTTCTGTGCACCGTACTGTACCTGATGGACTCTGTGCGGTCCGAGCTTAGTAGCTAACGTACTGTTTGCGAGCATTCCTTCTCCGGCATCACCTATTACCATAGATACTTCGTAGCCCGCACAGATTGTTGCGATCTCCTCTACGGTATGTACGGGGTTGGTGTTAGGGAATACTTTGTAGTACTTACAAACTAATTTTTGGTCATGAGGCCGGAACCCCCAGATCCACAATACCGTCCGAGAGAGCCCAGACTGCCCTCCTCCTGACCAATCAACCCCTGCCACATGTAAGGAGTACCCTTGGAAGTCAGGGGCAGCAGGGAACTGTACGAGGGCTGGTCCCAGGCATAGGGACTCGAGCTCTTCCAGACTGATAAGACGAGCACCTATCGCGTCTGAAACCCCCAACACTTCATTTTTGAAGACCGCCATGCTGGTGGCCTCCTCGTACTTACGCAGGATACGGGCCCATCTCTTCTCCGCAAGAGCCAACCTGTCCGGCCCCTGTCCCTGCATAGCAGCAGGAACATTCGAAGGCATTATCAGCTGATTGATATGGAATCCTTTTAAGATTGTTTCTGGATGTATCTGGTCAATCTTAGGAGGGTTCGTGTCTATCCATTGCCCGTTGCGGGGATTAAGCGGTGCCCGACAGCCCAGACACTCAGGTCCGCGCTTACCTATGCAGGCATCTGACACAATAAACTGATGTTTCTTGCAGGCGTCACATTGGATCACCCACTCTGTCTGCGTGCTCTTCTCCCATAAGTACTCAATGGTGTTCTCCATTGTCTTGGGAGTACCTGCGTAAGTTTCAAACTGATAGTCAGACTCGGAAAGGGTCTCGTTCCCTACAATAACAACAGGGTCATACAGCAGGTCCTGTATCTCATCATAGTTGGTGCGGTCTACGGAGGGTCCACGCAGCCTGTCCGCATCGTCCAACGCGTACGTAAACAGCATCTCTGCTCCATTAGTGAACTGCTTATGGAACACACGGTCTGAGAGTTCAGGGTGCAGAAAGCGCCTGTTAATAATAGGAGAGTACCGCATAGTCTTCTGTACTCTGGAATTGGAGAAACGTACTGTCTGCTCCTTGCTGGGAGTAACGAACATTGAGGAAAAATGAGGTATAAGACTGCACTCAACAATGCAAAAGTTGGCCAGGGTAGTAGA
Source organism: Archaeoglobales archaeon (assembly GCA_003663025.1). Taxonomy (GTDB): domain Archaea; phylum Halobacteriota; class Archaeoglobi; order Archaeoglobales; family Archaeoglobaceae; genus Archaeoglobus_B. Next base: position 71,881 of record QMZE01000001.1, on the reverse strand, counting down.
CTTACCTACCTGCCGACTTGTCTTTAACAAGGTGCGTAAGTGCCTACCGTCGTATATGGCGCGATGCATTGGCCAATCATCCAAGCGGAAATCTTTACCGTCTAGTTTGATCCAGGCCTCAGCTACATCGCTCAAGTATGCGCTAAGTGGTGCCATCGCACTAACCATAGTAACAGGAGGATCATATGGCAAGAAAAGAAGCGAAAGAAACATTGTCCTACGCCGAGAGATACGACATCCCTTCGGGGAACATCAGCGAGATCAAAGAACAACTCAAGTTCGCCATGGAGCACAAAGCATTCAGAGGAGTGTGGTGCCTCGTTGGGGAAGCGGGTATGGGGAAGTCCCAAATCGTGCACCAGGTAGCCGAGGAGATGGGTGCGACTGTATGTGACGTGCGGACAGCACACTTCGGACTGATGGGAACGGGAATACCGTCCGTGAAAGATGCCAAGGGAGAGAACTTCTTCAAGATCAAACTTCCAGAAATCTTTCCAGGGGAAAACGAAAAGGTAATCTTAAACTTTGACGAGCTGAACCAGGGTCAAGCGCACGCGATATCTATGTTCTTCTCAATGATCGAAGATAGGAAGATGTTCGATTACATGCTTCCGAAGGATACTCTAGTAGTGGCAACCATGAATCCGAATACGGAGCAGTACGCCGTAACGCAGATCGAAAACAACGCCGCACTTCGTCGCCGATTGAAATTCGTGTATGTAATCCCGAGTGCCAAAGAGTTTCTCAAGCATGCGGCATCGGAGAACTTCCACTCCACGGACGTGGATATCGAGGCTCTCGGAGGAAGAAAGCCTTGCCATCCGGCTATTCTCGAGTATTTCGAAACGAAGCCTACCGAGATCGACAACAAGAGGGCAAGAGAGTCGAACAAATCCTATGTATGTCCTGCAACTATCCAAACAATCTCAATGAACGCGTACCTCCTTGAGCAAGAAAAGATTCCTCTAGAAGGAAGCTTTGCCTATCTGATGTTTGCCTCGAGCATCGGGCAGGCCTCAGCATCAAGCATCTCAGCGTTCATGAAGGATAGCGCTACAGCTATCAACCCCCTGGACGTGTTAGAGCGTTATTCTAAGGTGAAGAAGAAGGTGGACAAGCTCATATCTAGCTCCAACAACGAAGTATTGATGGAGCTGAATATGAATGTACTGAGCATTCTGTTCAGCAAATGTCCTGCCAACATCACACGAACTGCGAAGAACTTTGTGAAGTTCATCGTGGATCAGCCCACGGAGAATACAGGCTCAATAATGTACTCGATTCGCAAGGTAGCTGAAGACAACGGGTCGGAAGATTACCTGAAGGATCTGATGCGGGAGATGTACCAACATGACGAGTGGGTGGAAGCCCATAAGAACATGGACGAAGCGCACAGAGCTGTGGATCAGGATTTCCGATCAGGTAAGGCGAAAGCCTAGCAGCTCCTCAGCTAAATCTTCCGACCGCTCCCGAACATAAAGATAGCAAATTGCCAACTTGGTAAGCTGTACGTCTACCGGTGTCTCCGAGAAAGTAGTACTCTCGAGCCGGTTTTGATTTACAGCTTTCCAAGCTTTGGCGACATCTTTTTTCATCGGTGCAGTATCCACAGGATACAAGCTGGTCAGCGCATCAGTAGAATAGCGGAGAGGCTTTGGAGGGTAAATACATCCCGCACGCTTCAACACTACAGCTGTAAACATCTGTACGTCCTCGTCGAACTCCGGGATCATCTCTGGATCATCAGGGTCTAGCCCTCGGATTATTCCAGCCTCATAAACTGCCCAGCACATGTGGCTTATCGCAGGCTCCTGAAGTGCTTCAGGATCGAAAGGCTGGTCGTTAAGTGCCTGTACAGTCTGTTGGAATACAATGCTGTCCCAGTAGAAAGAGGGATTCAGAACCAAGGTAATAGCAGCTTGCAACTTGTTGCGGGCCTCTTCTTCCCATATGTAGCCGTCCCCTTCGAAGGTCTGCCACATAGTCTCCGGTTCCCAAGTGAGGATGTCCAGACTGTATACAGTCCTGGCTGCCATGTACAACGCAGCAGCCGTATGGTTGTCGGGAGCCTTCATCAATTGTTCGGCATACTCCTCCTGTGCTGCGGTCTTCGTAAGCTTCCGCTGCATGGTAGGGATATGCGATACAAGTTTATCTACGGGTTCGTACATTACTTTTTATAAGGCTTTAGCTGTGTGACCAAAGTGGTCTTCACATCCTGAGGAAGAGTCATGATCACTTCGCTCAACTTGTCGGGACTCACCTCTCCGTCAGTTGTGATCTCGGACACCACATCATCTCCTAAAGCATCTTTCCAGAACGTAACGGGGATCCCACCCAGCAATGTCTTATCAAAAAACTCACCGTTAATCTGGACTTGTTCCGAGGCCAGTTTCTCTGTGTTGAATACACTACGGAGAGGATCTGGGACTCCTTTTGCATAGTACGCATCTACCCCCGACTGTTTGTCGAGACCTTCCAGTAGTCTTGCTACCTTCACCTGCTCTACCGTTTCTGCAATGTACGGGTCCCGTTTCTGTAGTTCTTTTTCCAGCATACTATATGCAGGTGCCACCTCTGATCCAAGCTTAGTCGCAACGGAGCACCTTGCAGCCACATAGTCCTGCAGACGCCTGGTGCTTGTCATAGTGAAGCTGCCCAGCTTATGGGTGAGGGGGCGTAACTCTACGGCGTATCGCGCAGCAACCTTCACCAGATTACGCATGGCAGTAGCACGGTCTGCTATATCCAGCTCATTGTAGCGGGAATGAAGGGCTTCCTCTGCGTACCCAACATCTGCGGCCTCCTTAATCCTGAAACGGCTTTTCTCAGGGAGAAGCCACTCCTCATTAGATGCTTCTTTCTCGAGTTGAAGGGGGGCCTCAAACGCAGAGGTGTCGATGTCGTAAGCGTCTACTGCAGTGTCCAGCCGTTCAGTTACATCTGAAGGAAGGGCGCTTGCATGCTTACTGTAGCCGTACGAAATGATCGCATGCTCACGATTGTGGATAGGGAACTGTCGGCGTCCAGGCCACGCAAACGCATGGTCCGGCAGGTCACTGAGTTCCTGTACTCCCAGCTCTGCTTCTTTAGTCATCTCCCGCATGTGAGGATACTCATCCAAAACAACCCGAAGCAGCGCATGGCCGGCGTCATTCGTCTGGTCGATAATTTTATGCATCTTTAGTCCTTCATCCATTTTCAGTGAAACAACAAGAATTATAGACGAGGAAGTAAAAAAATGAAAACTCAAAATGCTCTAAGCGAAGTCCTTCAGTGGGCTTGTAGCCCGAGAGGAGGAAACAACCTCTACGGGAGGATCTTGAACGGCTGTAGCCGTAAGCCTACACCAGGGCTTGGAACGGCTGCAGTGGCCCTGACCCCACAAGGGAAATACCTATTCCTATACGACCTGGAATGGTTTACGGCTCAGCCAAGAGCGTTCCAAGTGTTGGTAGTTGTGCACGAAGCTGCGCACTTGGTCCTGGAACACATACCGAGAGTGTTTCGGTACATGGTACACTTTGATGACCATAAGCAGTACAAGCGATACGAGCCCATCTTCAACATCGCCATGGATATGGCAGTGAATGACGTGGCGCTACGCCCATTTGTGGAGCAGAATCGCGATTACTTTGGAGACGTGGCTAAGCCTCTGGTTTGGCCTGAGCAAAGGGACTACCCCAAGAACAAAACATTCGAAGAGTACACCGCGCTCCTTATTGAAGATCTACAAGAGCACGGCTTCGACGTAGATGCCTATCGGATAGGAGAATTCAAAGGCGCACAAAGTAGTCCTGATGCGGGAGGTTCCGGTGATTCCGGTGATTCTGAGGAGGAGAAAGAGTCAAAGGGTTCTGGAGGCTCTGACGAAGAGAAAGAAGAGAAAGAGGAGAAGGCTCCTCAGAACGTAAGCGAACAGATGATGCAAGACGAGAGCGTCCCGTCATGGTTCCGGGATCTATTGAGACAGCAGGCTCCGGGCCACATATCCCACCTGGATATAGTCGAGGGTATGACCGAGTCCGAGATCGAACGAGCTATTGAGCAGGCTAAGCGTGAAGGAAAGCGCATAGTCAATTCTGCGGTAGAGCAGACACACAAAGGCCGGGGTGTTATCCCTGGGCATCTGCAGCACCTGATAGACGCGCTACTGGAAGAACCTACGATTCCGTGGGAAGTAGTACTGCGTGGGATGCTCAAGTCATCCATATCGGCAAAGCTTCGTGAGAGCACCGTTATGCCCAACGCAGGGCTCGCGCACCTGGAAGCGGACCTCATAGAGCCTTACCCCTTCTACCAGCGAGACATGACGTTCCACATTGATCTGTGCGTAGATACCTCCGGGTCAGTTTCGGATACTGAGTATATACAGTTCATGGGAGAGATTGCAGGCATACTGCGCGCAGAAGAAGGAGTATCCGCCCGCTTCATCGCATTCGATCATGCTATCCAGCAAGAGGAGCTACTCTCCTCCGATAGCAGCGCCTTTACCGACTCTCCCGAAGGGATGCGCCGTTACGGGTACGGAGGAACACAATTCAATTCAGTACTTAGGCGGGTATTGGGAACAGATACAGAGGACGATTGGCTGGAAGATGCAGACAGGATAACCGAGAGGGTACCTACTGCGGATCTGGTGATTATATTCACCGATGGGTATGCCCCGATATCCTCAGATAAAGGCGGTCCTATTCCAGAACTGTCACCTCCGGCCCCTCTCATATGGGCAATTACCCCTTCAGGGAAAACACATCCTGACATGGTAAGAACACTCCAGATAGGAGGGTGATCCATGACAACAATCTACTGCGTAAAAATACGCCGTAAACTGCTCAAGTCATTACGGAGAGTATTGTCCGACTCCTTCCACGTCTTTCCGTATGACAGGGTGTACCTTGTACCGAAAACGAAAGTACACGTAATTCCTCGGATGTTTCCCTACTGCCTCGAGATGCCCCTCACGATACCCCTCCTAGACGCACTGAACCAAGTTCACGTGGAGTACGTGCGGAAAGTACCGCTGCACCGAGATAGCAGCACAGAAACTGCTACGCCCACTAAGACATACAACTTTTTCGAAGGTGGAAAGTATACCGACTGGAGCGGCTGGGCGATGGTCGTACCTACTCAAATAAAGCAGCATTGCCGTCCGGAAAACATACGAAACGTAGGCGTCAAACATCTCCAGTACGTTCACAGCGGAGCAATGCGCCCCTACGCCAATACGCGTGCAGAGATGCCATCGATAAAACTGCATACTCCAGAGCGTACTATCGCACTACTCTGCGCAGTGTGTGATCACATTTTAGAATATCAGGCAGGAAAATGCGTTCCTGGAACTGGAAAATGTGAACAGCAAGGGGGCGCAAGATGACACACGGGTTCTCTAACACAGAAGTCGTCATGATTAAAACACCTGATATCCCGGAAGACATGCCCTTTCTGATCGACGACTGCACTCTGGCTTTTTTCCTGGGCTTTAATACCAGGATTCTCTGGTACGCAATCACGCGCAAAGACGAACTGTATACTCGACTAACAATCCCTAAAAAGTCTGGAGGTAGCAGGGTAATACATGCTCCCGATAAGGTGATGAAACTTTTCGGAAAGAGGATCCTCGAGCGCCTTCTCAATCCTCTTCAGAAACAGCTAGGGGACCACGTAACCGCTTATCGTGAAGGGCGCTCAACGCAAATGGCAGTGGAACAGCATGTCCCTGAGTGCCCTATCTGCGATACAGCTCCTCCGGGAACGGAACATGACTGCCCGCACAGAGGCACATACTTCAATCTCGACCTGAAGAACTTCTTCCCCAGTACACGCAGAGTATGGATACGCCAGTACTTCAAGCAGGTGATCGGGTACAGCCATTACGTATCTGATCTCCTGGCGTCCCTGGTCACAGTCTACGCGTTCACAGATTCTTCCGGCTACCAGTTCTCAGGGGTACCGCAAGGTAACCCTGCCAGCGGTGCTATCTGCAATTTAGTTGCGGACTGGATGCTAGATACTCCGATGCTCGCACTCATAGATGACCTGAATAAAGAACAGGGTCTGGAAGGAGAATACGCATGGAAATACACGCGATACGCCGATGACCTGGCATTCACTTGTGGCAAGAGGTTCTCTTACTACAAAAGAATGGCAATTCTTAACAAGCTGATGAACGTGTGTACTCGCAGCGGTTACGCCGTAAACCACACCAAAACCCGCATATGGGATGGACGCCACCGTAAGGCATTGCTGGGAGCGGTGTTTAACACCCATACGAATATCCCAAGAGATCAGTACATCTCTGTCAGATCCTTAACCTACAACTGCTGGAAGCACGGCTTTGAATCCCAATGTTCCAGAGCAGGCAAAGACTCAGAAGAAGAGCTGCGTTGGTGGCTCTTAGGGCGAATAAACTACATGGAACAAATACATTCCGGCAAAGGACAGCAGCTTAAGTCTGTGTACAACGCTGCAGTGCAGAAATATGACAAAAACAAAACGCATCCAACAGCTTAACCGTGTATTCACCTATGCAGTAGGTCCATCAGGAAACACTGAGCTTCTATTCTCATCACTTGACCCTGAAGATAACATACTGTCTCCGGAGACCTTTGAGCTAATACAAAACACTGCGTTGGTGCACAAGCTTGTAGGGCATCCCAACATCGTATACAGCCACGATATCCCAGTACCTCATCCTGTGATTCGCGTTACGTCTGAGACAGACGGTTACCTGGCCCGACAATTATCTACGGCAAAGAGGGGGGACTGTATCTACATTAACGGCAGCCCATCAGAGATGGAGCACGTAGACCTTTCTCAGACATACGATTCGTGCTCTCTTCCACACAAATACGCCCTAGGATGCCATGAGTGCATCCGCCTTAAGGCCGATGAGGTACCGGCGATGTGTAGGATTAGGGAGCTACTGACCACTCCCCGTGAGTACGGGTACCGCGCAGAAGAGGACCTGCTGGACGTCCTGGAACATCTTGAAACTACGATAGGACCATTCACATACATAAGTCCTGCGCATACGCGGACAGCGTACTTTACCCAGAACGACCGTCCGATAAACCAGCACAGCTTCGCTAATGTATCCGAGAACCTCGAGTCCGCAGCGAAAGGAGGAAGAGAAGCTCATCGGGTAATTAAATTCAAGAAGACAGAATGTTCACGGTGCCTAGTACAGTCCGTCTGTGACACAGAAGTGAAGTGGTGCCCTTCGCCTTACCTCAAATCTGAAAAGGAGTACAGTGCTGCGTCAGTAGCGAAAACACATATACCTTTTACCCGTGCGCAGATTAAATATCTGCTCATTAACAGCGGCCGCCTCCACGCCAGGTACAACCGCAGGCTATACGCACTTACGTTCCACCTAGAGTCACCTGACCAGACGCTCCAATTCGGTCTCCGGAGGACCACTGCAAGCTGGTTTAATTTCACACCTTTCAAAACGTTCAAAGAAGCAGAAAGGGTAATCCAGTCTCACGGCTACGACAGGAAGTGGGACGATGACCGCTACGGGAAACTGACCAACCTGCAACTAGGTATTCTACTGGCAGCCGCCAGGGAAACGTACAGCCCAACCAACCAAAATGGGTGGAGAACTACGAGCTACCCTAAGCACTACCTCGAAGGACACCCTCGCGCAGGGTACACACTGAGATATGCGAGAGGGAGAGAAGGACATCTTCCCTGGAACACCATCATCCAAAGCTGGGAAGGTCTCTACCTAAATTGGGGGAGATTCGACCACTCAATCCGCTAAACACTAAGAGGATCAAACGTGGGGCACACGGCTACTACTGCAGCTAGGGCCGTGTCCTCCGCCTCTTGTGCTACTACTAAAGAGGCTTCGGCCTCTTCTTTTGCTGTCACTGAAGTTGCAACGGCCTGGTCTTTAGCTTGTTTCTGTCCAAGAGCGGCTGTGTAGTTCGCCGCTGCAGCGGCACAGAATGCTGCAAACTCAGCATCCAATGTAGCTCCGTAGTTTTCCGAGGACTGGAATAGTGCGAGAGGTCCTGTTTGGAAATTTGCAGGGTCACTACTGTAAGAATTCAGTGCAGTGAATACCGTGCTCCAGTCGGGATCTGTAGGTGCTACCGGGTAAGTAGACCCAGAGTGAGCATCATAAGCCGCAGTGATACTCGTAATGAACCCGCTGTATCTGTTGTTCTGCGTTACAATGCTGGAAGAGAATGAGCCTACCGCACCGTAGTAATTTGTCCATGCCACCAGTCGGGCTGAGTCACAGAAAGATTTTTCACTCTGATAGATAGCAACAATCTGTGCGGCAGCAGACGCCTCCGCTTCAGCGACAGTTACATCAGTGTCTGCGTCAGTTACGGTACCTTCCGCAGCAACGCGAGCCACCTTGGCTGCAGTGTACGCGTTGATAAGCGCCTGTTCGTAGGAAGGATCTACTGTGGGGTATACATCAGAAGAAGACCCTTCAAACTCAGTGACGTATGTGTACCAGGCCTTTACTCCGTCATTAACGCGAGACTTTACGGCGTCTTTTGCCTGTACTGCGACATCCAGCGTTAAATACTCTCTCCGAAGTTCTGACGATAGGTACGTAGTCTCTCCTGCAATAATTGCAGCGGTGCGGTTATTGTTAACGTTCTCCAAGTCGTAAGGATTACCTACACGCTCGAAGGTGTCATCTTTAGGATCAGCAGGGTCGACTACGCTGTACACAAAGAACTGCAGGTAAGGTAGTTCCCCTTTGTCCACCACAGTAGTGATGATCGTGTACTTCAGCGTACCGTCCGCTAACATTTCCTGGAGACATTCCTGGTCTACTGTTGTAGTTAACATTGCTATCCTGTGTACGTGTAGTCGTTAGTTCCTTCGAAGCCGTCAATAGCTTTCGGGAACTCTCTTGCTAAAAATGCTACTCGTTCTTTTGTGTAGTTCGAATAAGCTTCGGCACTCTCTACCGTATTACGGTCTTCTATTACCCCTGCTTTTCGGTAGTAATTGTAGCCGTGGAGTTCTGCCTCTTCCGAAGTAACGTACGGGATATTTTCTATGTCAAATGGGGTAGCTACGTGTGAGAACTCATTGCAGTCGGCAGTGTACACGAAAATTTCAGGAGCAATCCCTGTAGCGTATAGCACGTCCATCTTTACGCGGTAACCTCCGCCCTCAATAAGCGACTGCACAACCCTAAGGTCAATAGTGACACTCATTCGTATACCTCAATGTCTATTCCGGAGAATTCCGTCTCGTCTATATTCGTGGCATCCACGAGCGCCTGTGCTTCAGAGCTAAGAGCTGCCTGCTTATTCGCCCCTACAGTGATATCCGCGAACATATCTACGTGCTCTGAAATACGCACTGCATCTGAGTTGCCGATACTGTTTCGAACAGTGTATCCGTTGGTTCCTGTGCTGTACGGTATCGGCCAGGGAAGAGGTCCTGAGGGCCCTGGGTACCCGGAATAAACCTGGAATGACCCGCGACAGAAAGAGGGGAAAGGATACACCGCACCCGCAACATCAATTTCAATTATCGCACCGAACTGTGCGAGAACCATGAAGTCCAGGAACGTACCTACGTGTCCGAGCTTCACCCACTCATCCCGCATAGGTAGACGTAAGGTGTCTCCTGGATTGACGGTCACGCCAGAAAACTCTGTAGCATTGTAGAACACCAAAGGAGTGGCCACTGCCAGATCCACGAGTTCTGTAGGATTCGCAATACGCAGGATACGTTCGTCCTGCGAGGTACTTGCTTCCTGGATTATGATGGACTCCTCCAAAGTGCCGGCAGGTTCCGTCGCAGGAAACGGCAGCACTTCAGTTTTCATGTAGTACCCTGAGCCCAAAATATCTTTATCGTATTCAATGGTTAGCTGGGCCATTTACCGTTTGACCTTTCTCGTATTATCTGCCAAAAATAGTAAGCCATGTCAACACTACCGTCAAGAAGTTACCTAGGGATTGATCCTTCTCCTCGCAGCACGGGCCTCGCAATTCTCATCCAGGGTAGCCTGTACACTGAGACAATAAAAACCCAGTGCAAAGGGGCAGACCGCCTATTTGAGATCCATGACCGAGTACATACGCTCCTAACTGAAAAAGGCGCAGAGCTAAGCGGGGCCTGTATCGAAGGGGCAGCGTACAACGCGAATACTCGAGCAGACGACATGGGACAAGTACGGGGGGTCCTCCTCCTGGCGTTGCTCCAATTCAAGCTTCCGTTCCTGGTTATTCCTCCTGCACAGCTAAAGAAATACGGTGCTGCCCACGGCGCAGCTACCAAGAACAAAATGATTGCAGCAGCGAAAAAAGAGTGGGGTATCCTGCTGCCCGATGATGAAGCGGACGCTGCATGGCTCGCACACCTAGCGCAGGGGTTCTTCGATACCCCTCCTGTGAAGCGTCATCAATTAGAGGTAATTCACGGTATAAGGGAGACCGTGCACAAAGACCGTGCCCACTTTACTTACACCAAAGGCATGTAAAAAATGTTTCAACTCAAGCAATTGTTCACAGAAGAAGAAGATCCGTTCGCCCAAATTCAATGGGAAAAAACCGACATCACAACCAAGGACAAAGATGGCAATACTATCTACGAGTGTCTCGATGCAGAGTTCCCCGCTGACTGGAGCGATGAATCTCGGCAAGTAGTAGCCAGCAAGTACTTCAAAGAATCCAGAACTGATGGAACTCCCGAAACCAGCATTCGCTCAATGATTCACCGCGTAGTGAAGGCCATTACGTCTAGTGGCGTCGAACAGCAATACTTTGCGGATGACGCAGAAGCCGCTGTGTTCAGTAAAGAACTGACGTACATTCTAGTCCACCAGTTAGCCACCTTCAACTCCCCGGTCTGGTTTAACGTGGGAGTTGCAGGCGTGAAGAACCCGCAGGTATCTGCGTGCTTCATCAATTCCATAGTTGACGATATGTCCTCCATCTTAGACCTCGCCAAAGTAGAAGGTATGATCTTTAAAGATGGTTCGGGGAGTGGCGTCAACCTGTCACCCTTGCGCGCATCCACTGAGAAGCTCAAAGGAGGAGGCACTGCGTCAGGGCCCGTGTCCTTTATGCAAGGGTACGATGCCTTCGCTAATGTGATCCTGTCTGGAGGAAGGATGCGTAGAGCCGCCCGTATGGTGATGCTTGACGCAGACCATCCGGACATTGAAGAATTTATTGAATGTAAGGTAAAGGAGGAACGGATAGTTGAGGTTCTGGCTGAGGGCGGAATCACTCCTGAATGGAACGACCCTAACAGCGCATACATTCACGCTAAGCACCAGAGCGGTAACAACTCCGTACGCCTAACAGACGAGTTCATGCAGAATATCCAGGAGATCGTACGTGGCTATCGCCCAGACGTAGATTGGAAGCTCGTCAATAGAGTAGGAGGGGACACAGCAAAAACAGTTTCTTCCAAAGCACTATTCACACAAATAGCAAAAGCTGCGCACGCTTGTGGTGACCCGGGAGTGCAGTTCCACGACACGATAAACAACTACAATACCTGCTCCGGAGACGGGGAGATAACTGGCTCCAATCCCTGCAGTGAGTTTCTATGGCTGAAAGACTCTGCGTGTAACCTGGCCAGTATCAATCTGGACCGCTTCCTGGTTGACGCAACTACTTTTGATACCACGCGCTTCAAGCACGTAGTTAACGTTATGATTCTCGCGCAGGATATTCTGGTAGAGTTAGGAGCCTATCCTACAAAAGCTATCAGGAAAAACAGCATTTCTTATCGCCCATTGGGCCTGGGGTACGCTAACCTGGGCGGCCTGCTGATGCACATGGCGCTCCCATACGACAGTGACGAAGGCAGGAACGTAGCCGCATCTATTACAAGTCTGATGACCGCTCAGGCATACCTCATGAGTTCATATATTGCCGCACGTCTGGAACCCTTCAGCCACTATGAAGCAAACCAATCTTCCATGTCAGACGTTATTGACCTCCACTACTCCGATACAAAGAAGCTGAACAAAGACGTTCTCACGCTCCAGGGAGTTGCCGTGAAAGCGTGGCAGGACGTTACGGGGATAGGCCTGGGACGCAGGAAATCTGTAGAACAGGCTACCGGGTTCCGAAACGCACAGGTGACGCTCCTGGCTCCTACAGGGACCACTGGATTCATGATGGGAGTAGCTACTACAGGAATCGAACCTGACATAAGCCTCCAGAAAACGAAGTCCATGGTAGGTGGAGGGCTGATGACTTACGTTAATCCCAACGTAACTGAGGCTCTTCAGGCACTGGAATATACAGAAGAAGAGATAGCTACACTGTATGTCCAGATACAAGAGAAAGGCCACTTGGAAGATACGCTGTTGGCCTCTGAGCACTTACCGATATTCGACTGTGCGCTGACGGTGCCGGGACAAACACGGCACATTTCGGTAGAGGGACATATTGGAATGGTGGCTGCAGTGCAACCTTTCCTGTCAGGAGCGGTGTCTAAGACGTTCAACATGCCACACGAAGCATCTGTGAAAGATGTGGAAAGAGCTCTCCTTCGTGCCTGGGAAATGAAGCTGAAGTGTGTTGCTCTATATCGACGTGGCTCAAAGATGAGTGAGCCTCTTAGGATTACAGAGCTCAAGCAAAAGACAGATGTCCGACAGATACCTCAACGGATAAAGCCTCCCGAGGATCTTCCTACACACAGACATGGGTTCCAGATAGGCACACACCACGGGTACTTCCACATAGGATTGAATCCTGAAACCAAAGAGCCTATGGAGCTGTTCATTCGTGTAGCACGATTCGGGTCTACAGTAGGAGGGCTGCTCGACAGTTACGCTACGCTCTTCTCCAAAGCACTCCAGTATGGGATACCCCTCGAGGAGCTCATCTCCCACATGGAAGGCTCCAAGTTCCCGCCCTCCGGCATAACGAAGAACCCCGATATCCAAATGGCACAGTCTATAATGGACTACACTGCTCGATGGCTACGTCTGAAGTTCCTCGACACAGACTCGGAAGTGCCTGCACCGAGTCTTTCGGATATCCCAGACCTAAGTGAGGATACCTGTCCGACGTGTGGACACCCGCTAGTCCGAACTGGTACCTGTACAACATGCCGCAACTGCTCCTATAATAGTGGAGTGTGCGGATAGGAGACTGATATGGATAACATAATCTGTGAGTTCGAAGGATGCGACAATGTCTTTGACAATGACGCTCTGGTTGTAACTCAGAACAACAAAGTCGTGTGTGCCCTGTGCCTTAAATGTTTACGGGGTACAGATAAACTAAGACTTCAATTCTCACGTCCAACTGAATACTTTGAGCTGGAGGAAATGCTCCCCCTCTCAAGTACGTCCTTTACGAGGTAAAGTCATGCCGTTGCCTGCCGGTCTGAGCCAATTCATTCTTGATCTAAAAGCATATGATCAAAAACCATTGGCTCAGCCGGTAGATGCAGCTGCGGCCTTCACAGATATCTTTGCGACTTTTTTTGGCTATGCGTCCCTCAATGGGACACCCATCACGATGGGCACCAATCTTTCTCCCGCCGCCAAACAAGCCATGATAGGCCCTCTCACTCAGGCGTTCACTGCACCGTTAGATCCCGCTTCAAGTGGCGCGCTTATGGAAGCTGCGTTTCTTGCGTATCTCAACACCAACATTGCTGGCATGTGGGCTATTGCGAGCGCTGTGATAGGTAAGCCGGCTCCCGTGAACCTGATGTCCAACCTGGCATCTATTGCTTCCCCAGGGGCAGCTACACCTAAGACAGATCTGGCTAATGGAATAATGGTGTGGTTGCAGAGTGGAGCGCAGGCTACGATAAGCGTTTCTCCGGGGACGGCTTTTTTTCAATAGACGCCCTTAGTGGTAGGCGTAATCCAGACAATAGCGCTCATACCGGAAACGTTCGACTTAGCAGCCAAATTCCCATCAGGCTTAACGTATACCTCGATATAGTGATTGATGTCTCGCTCGATAATATACACACTTGTCGCACCGAAGTCCGCCCTACCAGGCCATGCTTGTTCAAACTTATAAGTTTTAGTCGTAGGTGCCGACGTAAGTACCGCTATCTTTTCAAGTGCAAAACGAGCCTCTAACGCATCTTCTGCCGCTCCATCGTCGCCTAGAATTGTGAGATCTTCACATACCACAGCACGAATAAAGGCCCGCCTACCTCTCCAGTCCATAATATTATCTAGCACTTCTTCATAACCAGCAGTGGGGAAAGACTGTGCAAATACCTTTGAGACAGGAAATGCGGTAGAGTAGTCTGTAGCAATATTAGACCCGTCCGGGTATCGCACTCCAGCTCTTACTCTTGGCTCGCTCTCCCAGAAATCATCCCAGTCTCCAGCGTTAGGCGTATCGTCCCAAGGTACAATAGGCGACCCGCCAAAAGCGTCTTTTTGGTATGTACGTACTCCCATAGGGGTGTATTCAACCATCCTACTAGGTACGTGGGAGTCTACTTGTGTCCACGTGGCAGGTGTTCCAGCTGTCCACCTACAGTTAATTGCCATGCGGTACCACAAACCCGGCTCCGCATACGTTCCAGATACTCCAGCCGCATCTTTGTAATACCACTGCACTCCCGGCAACGTAGCACTGTATGGTGTTTCTTTGTAGAGCTTCCACTCATTAGAGTCATCTTGTGAACTGGATAACAGTATCTTGCCGTCAGTAGTCGTAGGACTGTAGCCGCTATTACACAGTCGCAATATGTTATGGATCAACGCCTCTTGTTCTACGTGTACATCCGAACGTAAAAACTCAAACGAAGCACCTTTGTATTCAGCCGTACCTGAATTCGACCCTGTTGCAGGAGCTAGCTTAAAATTGTAATCAGGAGAAGTTACTCCCAGTGTCACCGTAGTTCCAGCAGTAGTATCCCATGCAAGGCTCTCATGGTGGCTTCCGGCTTCAATATGCAGTAGTACCTGTGTACGTGTTCCGGGAGTTGTCCCTGGAGCTACGTGCAGGATGATTACCGGAGTTGCCGGTACCGTCAGGTCTATTTCAAGCCACGCTCCAGTCAGCGTAACATATGTACCTACAGCAGGATCGGCAACAGTAGGTCGCCAATCAAAAGCGTACGTGGAAACTGTTGTGGCCTCTACTGCTGCATCTGAGGTGATCCCGTTAGAGCGGAATAGGAGCGCTGCAACATTTTGTGCAACTGCTTCTCCTCGAATATACGCTGAGTGCTCAAGGTCAATACGTCCTCGGAACTCGGCCAGAGCACGGAATACCCAGTCTCCATCTATTGCCCAGTCCCCTGTGGCGGTCTCATTCGCAATAAGAGAACCTTTGTCATTGAGATAAACCTGCAGTGCTTCCAGGTTAACCTGAAGAGTATCTGCGATGATAGGCCAATCCGATACGGACTGCCCGTCGTGGGTATGAGGAGTTAAGTACCCACTCAGTACCCACCATGTTAGGGCGGCATCTGTGATGTACCCGTTAGTGGAGAAAGGCAGATTTGTATACCCTTCAGGGTGTACTGCATCCCCTTTAACTACGGTACCGTCTATGAATATAAGGTCATCGCCTATACGCTTACAAAGCGGGATCGAAAGAGGAATCTTCTCCGCCTCCGCGGTAGTCTTAAACATCTGGCCTGATGTGACATGGGTATTTGGCGGGAAGCCTGTACCTATGTCTACTGTGGAGGTGGAGGACTGTCTCCTTCCTCCATTGTTTCCACTGATGTCATCGTAGAGCCAGTCGTACCAGATACTGAGAGTGTCCCCATCAGCTAACGCATTCGCTGGTGCCGTAAAGAAGTCTACAATCTGTGCTGGAGTGATGTAATGTAGTTCACGTTCCCACGTAGAATTGAGAACGAAATCCGCGTCTGTAGGGAGAGCAGAGATGTTTACACTCACGATACCTACCATGGTGTAGGAGATCCCCATGGTAACCAGATCAACCGCGATAGCTGTCAGTGCGTTATCTACGTCTTGCGCCTGAGTATCCCAGGTGTCCTTTACTGTGATTGTCAGGATATGCTCTGGATCACCAGACACCACGGCGCTACACACCCCTCCAGGGATCTCTGCCGATGGCTTAGCCTCCCACACAATTCTCCGCTGATTGGCTCCTTCATATGCAAACAGAAGCGACGTAAACGTGAAGACCACATCAGTAGGAGCTACTCCAAACGTGTACGCCTTAGACGCTTTCGCGTCTGCTGCAGGAGTACTCATTGGCTGCACTACAATGTTATTTGAAATTATAAAAGATCCCGCAGTTTTATCCCACGTAACCGTAGGCATCAGACTCCCAGCAGCCGCACCCACATCGTTGCCTCCGGAAATGAGCCAACGCATATCGGAGTCTTGTAAGTACTTGCCGTCTTCTCCTGCAGTACGTAACACTTCTGTTCGGTACCTCAGGTTCTCTGGAGGCCTACGGAACACCGTCTGGCCAGCAGGCTCCCCATCATTGTAAGGCTCAATCGATTCAGCATCAGCGCGCTCACCGGTATCACCAGCATGCTCAAAATAAATATTCTGGTCAGACATCGACCATCTCCTTTATGGGGAAGATTGAACTGTCATCCCAAGATGCCAGTCGTATACTATTGCCATTGTTGCACCCTTAGTAACTGCGGGGTGCGTCTGTCTTGCGTACATTCTTCTCCCGGGAATCGCTTCCCAGGTAGCAACACCTGCTGCAGTAGGGTCATCAAACTGTCCTCGCACAAAAATACCAGCTTCAGTAAGCACTGCGCCTGTCCCGGTACCTGCAGGAAACTCCTTCAAAACATTCAGCTCATACAGTGCAGGATTGTACGCCCGCTCTGTTGCAGGGGTTAGCTGCCCTGTCCACACAGGAGAACCGAGCTGGGTCTGAGTTACCATAGCAGGAGTAGGATCTTCCCCCGCACTTAGGGACCAGACATTGTTCCAGAAAGGGTTTCCTTGGGGGCCTGGGTCGCCAGCAATCTGTGCCAGCATCTCCAGAACCATGTCACGCCCTCCATTAACAATCTGATTCATTTTAGTGAAGCGTAGTTTGAGGTCTTTCCTACCGCTCTTTACGTCGTATATCCGGACCTGTAGTCGTCCGTATAACTGTAGGTAATCTTTAGGTAACTGCATTTAACCCTCTTTATGTTTCGACTACAATACCACACACGCTTTAATAAGTATAGGATACACCCATCGGATAGTTCGCATCAATACGCAGGCTCAGCGCCCTATCAACAAATTCTGTGATGTTTGGGATAGGTGCCAACGTTTCACGTACGTAACCTGGAGACGTTATCCCTACGGACAAAGGTGTGTACCCTATGACAGTATTCGGAAGGCCTAATGATATATTTGTCATATCAATCACTAATGCTTCGAAAGACAAGATAGAAGCTCCGTCCCAAACTGACGTTCCGATCAGTGTGACCTGCCACTTAGTGGGAGACATCGGGTCGTAGTCGAAGGTGTAGTCCACTCCTTCTAAGGGCTCTCGAGTCCCTCCGTCCACTGTAGCATTAAACCTAAGTACCAGTACGCGTTCGTTTGCCCCCACAGGAAGAGTAAAGACTGCTGCAGGAGGACTGGGCTGCCCTGTAGGCTGCCCTGTATACGTTACGTATCTGAAGTAGTCCCCAATACTAAAAGGACCTCCGATTACCCAGGTGGCGTCGTCTGCAACTTGAACGTTGTCACCGTTGACTCCTGTCCAATCCATGGTGATATGGTGCACAAACGTATCCCACAATGTTCCTGTGTCAAAAAAGGCATCCCCTGGTTCCACGTAGGGATAGGTATATGAAGGCTTCACTACTAAGATGAGCTCTTCTAAATCTTCGAGGAACTGGGTATCCAGATCCACACTGTTGTCTATCCCAATGTAGAACATATGGAACTTAAGGTACCTATCAAACAACATGAATGCTGCGGTGTGTCGATAAATATCCGTAGGTAAAGTCGTGTACGGGTCTATTGGAGTGTACGTATTCCCCTCGTCATCGGCCCCGATAAATAGCCCAGGGTCTCCTATCTGTGCGTCATCGGGAGCCCCGATAATGTTGGGAAACAATTCATCGGAAGCGAGACGCCTGGCCGCCGACTGATTGCGCCAAAGGATGTCCGGAACATACTTGTTAACCCACCACTGTGGGTCTTCAATATAATCAACAACGTTGAACGCTTCTGTCAGATAGTCAAACGCATTCAAAACCAGTACGTCATAGTTGTCCTCGTCCAATACAAGGTCCAACATTGTAACGTCGTAAGGGTAAACGTAGTCTTTGGTGCGTCCCGCAGCTGTCTTCGTAGACACTACCTTTGTGTTTGTCCGCGTAACTTCCCAATTAAGTGGGGGACCCTCATTGGCCAGACCAAACTCGGACTCCAGAGAAACCGTATTAGCATCTATACACTCCAGAATGCGGAAGCTCCCCCGGTTAGCGTCGTTAGCTGGATCAGGGAAAACTACGTGACCTCCAACATCAAGCTCAGTGAACGTGTACGAAGGCGTCGTGAACTGGTCTGTACCTGCAAAGATCTGCCCGTCAGCGCCTTCCCCGTACATCCCATTATCGTACCCTAGCAGGATCTCTCCATCTGAACTTATTACCGGGAAGCCTGCAGCGACATTCAAAGCTGCATTTATACGGTAGATAATCGGACCAGATACGTACAGGTACATGATCCCCCTCAAGAAAGCCTTGTACGCCTCTGACGAAGCTGCAAAGCGATTGAGGAGATACCCGAAATTCTCATACAGAAGAAAACGGTCTACGGACACTTCAGGAACCCACAGTGAGATCTGGCGAACCTGACCTTCTGTCTGCTCGGAAACATTACCTCCGGCCCCTAACAACACCTCTTCTTTGTACTGATAGCTGCACTTGTTTATAGGAGAAGTTGGGCTCCAATCAGGCTGTGTAAGATCTCCAGGAGGTGCCGGCAACAGGTATTGCACGGGATGTACTGTACCCCGTAAATAGTCAATCGTGTAATCTACCCCTTCTTCTACAGCAAACCCGTCATTCCTGGAGGCAAAAACCTTCACGCTTCCAGGTACCAAATGTTTATGTCCCACAAATGTTGCAGTAGGGTATGGGCTGAGAGTGACTCCAACCTCGTCGTTGTCTGCGGGGTCTCGGACTACGGCGTACACTATGGGCGCGTCGTACTGTAGAGTGTACGGGGCGTCACTGTTTCCCACTAGGAACTCATTCCTAATGTAATCGATCTCATAATCTTCGTCGAAGGCATCAAAGTACAGTCCTTTGTAGTGCCTCCAGTACAGCGTTGCAGCACTCGTTATCTGCGGCGCACCGTACACTTCCTCGAGAACAGCTTGTGTAGGAGAAAGAGGATTAACCTCCTTTACGACGTAATATCCTATGTAATCAGGACTCGAGGGGTCCTCGTACACTTGGATAATATCTCCCACATGAGTCTCGTTAAACGCTGCAGGGGTAGCAAGGTCTCTGAAAATCGAAGTACCTCCCAAAAAGAGTACTTGTCCCGTAGTCCCTGTCTGCTGCTGGGCTCCTGCATAAGCCAAAAGCCTGAGTGTATCTCCGCGCTTAACATCAGTATCCTCTCGCCAATCCTCTCCTGCTGTCCTGCGTAGGTCTACAAAGTTGTTCCCTACCTCTATAGTCTGCCACCTCCATCCAAGCCCTGGACGAGGGAGCCATTCCTGTGCCGTGATGTCAAAATACTCCCTGAACGGATCTGCCATAAAACGTACATACCCATCATCGTCCTGGGTGTCGAAATCCACGCCACGCTCAAATGTAATATCTGGTTCGAAGATAGTATTCTGCAGCACATTAGCATCTACAATTGGGCCAGGCATATCATAGCGATACCTGTTCTCCGCTACAGACAGTCCTTGTGAAAAGGATATCTCGTTCTCACCCACGAGGAATAGCTTCCAATATTCCTTATTAAAGATTGGAGTGTCTACGACACTCACACTCAATACATTACTGAGGAGATCCAGGTACACCTGACCGAGGTACTGTTCTGAGGCTTGGTAATACGCCTCCAGATCCTCGGTGTCCCGGAAAAACCTTAACCAAAAACCTGAGAGCCCGCGCATTAACGAAGAGCCGTAGTCCCCTATGTCGAATGGGTGTGGCATTACCTACCCCTGCATCGCAAATGTTATGAGTGACACTTTAGTCCGGTAATTTACTGTCCTATCAGATATTCCCATCAGCAAATAGTAATAGCTCAAATCATCGTCGGTACTAATAACAGTAATCCCCGCTTCCTGCATCTCGGCAGGTACAACAATGTCTGCACTATTAATTAATGCTACACCATTAGACACCATAGAAAATATAGAGACGATATCTGTTGTCCTGTACGTCAGAATCTGCCCATCCGCAGAATACAATGTGTAGTAGATGTCAAAAGGAAACACTGCATCCAGTACGTCGTACGTATTACGTAGCTCTGTCATTATATCCGACATGTCCAAGGTGTCATTTGCGTCGAAATCGTTTATAAAAGATGAAACGGTTTCAGCCGCATCGGCTTCATCCAGGAAAGACCCTGCAGTAGCTTTGTGTCTGTATGGAATAGTCATAGAGATCCAAATGGGGTGCCTGGATTTAGCTAAATGGTTCGCTGCGGACACACGTACGTCAACTCTCTCTACCCAATTAGCAGGCCCATTAAAATCCCGGAGAGACTGGTACGTTACTTTCAGGTTCTTACCGTCAAACTTAGAGGGATTTGTTAGGTACCCTACTCTAAGACAGTACACTGCTTGGCCTGATTGGGCTTTTGGATGATTGATACATTCCAGCTGATACTGTGAAGTTCCTACCAGAGACGCTGCAATGGGCGGCGCGTTTACTCTATTGGTGAACCGAATAGTACCTGACGATGGATCTATGATAGCCGCATCAGCGCTATCAGGGTCTGTAATCTCTACACTTATGATGTCCAGTACAGGTCTCCCAGATAGAACGAAAACACCCTGCCGACTAATGTGCCTAGAGGTGCCTGCAGAGATGTGGGCGTATAAAGGATTAGCACTCGGCGCTGCAGTACGTTCGTACAGAGTTCCGGGTCCGGGGTCGAAATCCAACTGGTTAAAATCAGGATAAAACCATCCAATGGAATAATACACTTCATTCAGTAAAAGCTCGTCTGACGCTTCCGGGAATGCCGCCGCCTCACTGATGTAAAGCTCGTGGTCAGTCACCAGAACAATCTGAAACCCACGAGGAACTCCGGCAATCCCATCCCGGATAAAGAGTATGTGTCCTGCCTTAACTCCCAGTGCCACGAAAGTAGCCGTGTCGTACGTCAGCTCTGGATCCCTGAACACACTTACAATATTATCCGGTCTAGGGTAGAAACCCGCGACAGGACCGCTCTCTTCCACCTGGATGGTGGGCATCTCCAGATACGTATCGTAACAGCCGCCAGTATGGAGCCTTATGTGTCGCGCAATCTCAGTTTTTCTGTCCCGAATCATCTCCGGCTCAGCCATCCCGATAGTCAGGGTAGACGTAATATCGGGGAACAGCTCCATTAACGTGGCGTCGCAGGACCGATTATTAATCAGGTTTCGAACAGAGATCGCAGTAGTCGCTCGGTCCAACATATCCGCACTGGACTCTATGCTCTCTCCACCTGACGCCTTCTCAGTATTTTCAGCGTAAGAAAAATAAGGGAGCCCTCCTGGAGCATCAACTTTATAAAACTTACCCGCATTCACATCATAAGAAGTATCTGTAAGTGCAGAGCGCAAAGGTACGCCTACCACGTAGTCAATTAACGTACCCTTTGAGTCGAATCGCGGGAGCATCGAAGACTCCGCCACAACATAAGGATCATCTTCTGAGTCTATGTAAAACGCCAGAGCAGCTGTCTTCCAGAACTTGGTGTCTTTCATAATGCGAACAGTAGTCCGCTCACTGAAGTGAAGGAGCCCCGTAACATACGAGTACGTCCCTCCTCTTCGAGTGACAAACCAGTTAGACATAACCTCATCAACTGCCTGAGCCACGTCGTAAGTCTCATCACCCACAGTTACAGTCTCAGAGGTCTCTTGTAGCTCCTCGGTTATGCGCATTACAGATTGTAAGAGCGCAATTCTATCTGCTTCTCCGCGCAGATACGCATAGATATACGCAAAAGCTTTAATAGCCAGATCCCGGATAGCCCCTCCCTGGCTAAAGTTTCCGTCAGGAACTTTCTCCGTAAGGTACTCAGTTAGGAACAACTCGGCATCATCAAGATCTGATTCTATTACTTCAATCTCTGAAATCTCTATCATAGCTTACCTCGTGCCCATATTCGCAAGATAGACAGTGAGCCTCTGATCCTCTCGATTGTATATCTCAATCCAAACATCTATGCCGTCCCCTTGTGAACTCACTTGTAACGTCTTAAGTGTTGCCGTCTCCAACATTTCGTCAGCATCATAGTGTCCATCCAGGTCCTGTTGGCGTACCTGGTCGTTAGCTTCTTCTATTGCAATGACTATCACGTCCTGCATCTCAGGAGAGTGCAAGCTGAAGTTACCACCTATTATGCGTGCAAACTCCGTCCCTGCTCCAGGGTCTCTAGGGTCACTACTTAAAGGAGTCAAAAACGTTTTTGCCCAACGATTAACCAAAGCCTGAGGACCACGAACCTTTAGTGCAGCTTCGAATCCGAAAGTATATACCTTAAGGCTCTTGGCCTCGTCTGCTGGAACTGGTTGGAAGTGTATGTCGTACGTCATTAGTACAGTCCCTCTGAGTCTACGCCAGTACTCCTGCTGTCTTCCAGCGTAATATCTTCTATGTCCCCTTCCAAGCTAGAAGGAACAACGGTCGGACTCTCCTGCGCAACATCCAATTGTACTCCGATACTCTGCCGTTGTTTCTGTATTATACTCTCGTTAGCTGTCCGTGTCGCAGCTTCTGTCCGGTAATCACCTCTGGATTTATTTATCTCCTGATGGGTTCGAAGTATTCCCGTCAAAATATTTACGGAGGGATTGACCATGATACCTTGAGTTAGTCCTCGCACATCAGGGCCCAAAGAGCTGACAATCTCCTCTACCCACTGTAACCGCCCCTCTACTCCAGGACGCTTCTTTGTCCATGTAAGAAACTCATCAACATGTCCTTGCTGCTCCACTAAGGCAAAAAAGTTATCCCAGTCACTCTCTTCTTGAAAATGAGGTGAAACATCTACAATGTCGCTGGCAGAATCTGCGATATGCCCGTGCATAGTGTATCCCGTAAAGGAAGCATCTGCAGTTTTCCCTGTAGTATGTGTAGTGGTCTGCAGTGTTGGGAGTCCATTTTGCAGCTTCTTAATCAGAATAGCGAGTGTCCGGTACTGATACGCTGAGTAGTCCCAATGCCGAACCGTCCCCTCGGTTCCTGGAGGCGTGCCTCCTGGGAGCCACGTAGCCTCTTCCTCAGTAGTGGGAAGGTACAAGGCTTCTTCCAGGCCAATAGACACACAGGTGTCGCTCAGGGCTCCTGACGAATTGAGAATATCGTTACAGTCTGCCATCACATACAAATTACCTGCACGATCTATCATATAGTGTACTGCGGTTACAGGCTGAGGTGCGGATACCACAGCTCTAAGAGCAGACGAGAAGCGTTCCCATTGAGCGTACCCTTTAGCGGGATCTGTCCCCTTAGGAATCCACACACTCTCAGAGATCTCTGCTTCTCCTTCAGTGTATGGACGGTACACTCTGCGGGTCGCCGTATTATTTAGCTTCCCTAACCATTTACCGCCTGACTTAAAAGCATGCCACTGCTGCCCAAAAGAGTGCAGTACTACCTGCTTAATCTCCCGATTATCTTCCCCTGTCCACGGAACATATGCTCCAGGTGCGGCGTACGTATAGCGCACTTTTACATCCGGAGGGAATCCCTGAGAATTCAACATGCGCTTTCGCCACGCCATCTCTGCAGTCTCTAACGTCCCGGCATTCATAAACGCCATTACGTTCTGCTGTAGGTACCCTGCGAAATCACCTAAAATCTGAAGCCAGCTAGGATCATCAGGTTCTCCTGCACCATCATTGGCGTCAAAGATAGTATGGTCTGCCAGGTACCGTCCCGAAGTGAGATTTTCATTCTCGGCGTCTAACAGAGCCTGAAGCTGGTTAGGATTTAAAGGCACTAAAACCGTCCTTGCTGTATATTCCGTAAATCATCTACGAACTTACGCTTACGGTAGCTAACCTGCCCCTGAGTAAGATCGTACTTACGCATAATACCTTTGTTCGACATGGACTTCTGGTTATTGTACCCCGTAATGTCCTCAAATAATTTACGATCTGTGGGTGCCAGGCCATGGTAGTAGAAATCCACTGTAGGCTCCTGCGCCTGTCCATCATCCATATACGCACCTACGGACTCCACAATTTCCTTGCGGTCAAATGATTGTTGCGAAGCGGTTACTTTCTTCTTAGACCATCCAAGCTCATCCGTCAGCTCGTCTACGGTAGGGTCCCGTCCCAGGTTATCTAAGAGGCGGTTGTTCGCTACCTGAAAAGTGTTGTACTCCAGCTGTTTGTTCTCCGGAAGACGTGCAACATTCTGATAGGGATATACGTGCCGAGAGAGCTTTCGAATCCTACTAGTAACGTGTGTAGCTACCGCTGCTCCTTTATTAGGGTCATACTGCTTGAGCGCGTCTACCGCCAATATCGTAGCTCTGGCCTCTAACCCTGCCTTAGGAACAGTGGATCCCCACTTTCCCACTTCCTTTTGGATTACAGGATTCAACTGGGTTAAAAGTGCGCTAAGATCTTTCTGCCTATTGTTTTTGCGCCACTGTCTCCAAAGATCCAGGTCCTGTTGTTGTCGCTCATACATATATCACCTACAGCTGCGGTGCAGCATGCCTACCTTCACCGCGCACTATCGCCCGGTACCGTCTCAGCGCCCTGTCCCAATTCTTGCGCGTCTGGGGTATCCCTTTAATTGCAGTAATTATATCCCAACTCCCATCAGGATTTGGAGTATAGTCTGGACTCGTTCCCATATTGGTAACTCTTTGTATCGTCTCGCTGTCAGGGCGACCTGGTCCCTGTACGTACGCGTCTATGCGTCCCCAAAATGTCGCCCCTCCCTTGAGTGGACCTTTTCTTCCAGACTTAAGTTCGTGGTAATAAGATTTATCCATCCCTTTAACAACATTACCTTCTTTAGTGAGCGCCTTAATACTTCGCCCATGCCGCAACTCTATATAGTCGCGTAAGGTACACACGGGTCGCGCAATATAGAACATTGCTGCATCCGCTGCTCTGAACTCATCAAGATACCTGTAGTTAGGCTTAATAACCAAGCCCTCCTCAAATACGTACCCATCCCCCACTAGATTCAAAGCCTTCCCATCAAGGTCGCAAACATCTACTGAGTTTTCCCAATCAAACACTGTCTCTTTAGTTGTGCCAGGATAAAACAAATCGCGGTACAGAGAGGAAGCTTTCGTTAGCGTCTGGAATACTTCTCCTACACTTGGGATAGGCTCGGACGGCGCACAGTCAAAGTTAAGCATATCGGTACCTGCATCCGCCTCTTCCACCCCGGAGTGTACCTGCTTAATAAATTCAGAGAAGGACCTTGCAAATGCAAAATTAACGGTCGTCATCATCGAAGGACTTCCCCCCATGACGGACATACTGTGGCTGACCTTAGTTACATATCCGAAGGTGTCAAAACCTGAGGTCTTCTCATCGAAAATTACAGCCGAAAAGCCCGGTACAATATAAGGGTTTAACGGCATCACGACTCCACCGGACCGACTCTCAAACCTTGCACGATAATACTCGTAGCGTGCATACAAAGAGAATAGTCGACCTAGAGCACTGCCCCGATCTGCAGGAACATAAGCCGCTTTAAGTGCTGCCTCTGCCGGAGTCGCTTCAGTAGTTTGGGGTTCAGCATCTTCCCCCTCAGGCTCAACTTGTGCGGGGTTAGACGCTGTCGATGCCGTGGTCGCTTTAGGTGCCAGATCCGCATCCTTGTACTTCTCCCACCGCTTCGTGTAATTGGCCATACGCGTATCAGTGTTCTCGATCATATAGTTATTCGTCGACTTTACTTTATCTGCCGGATCAAAATACGCCTTCCCGTTAGGCTTAAACTTTAACTTCCAAATAGGACTGCGTTTCGTGGCACCTATCAGGTATGACCCAATAACTCTGCGTGTTCCAGGGTCATTTGGATTGTTTAAGTTCGGCTTTTTTCCGTTAGCTTTTGTCTCACAATCCACTGCAAATTTGATATACGCTATTCCTAATTTCAATGCAGTAGGGGGGTCGTACGCGTTTATGGCGCTACGAGGCTGTCCCTGCCATCCGAAGTACTTTCGTGCCAAATTGTACGTGGAATCTATCGTAGATACTCGCCCCGTCACTATTACCTTCCCGGCAGCGTTTTTTACCTCAGCCACAAACGGCTGCAGTTGCATAAGACCTTGGGCCCCTGTTTTAGACGTATCGTTCACTACGAAACCTGACTCAATAGATATAACTGTAAATACGTGTGCTACAGGTATCCCTACCTTCCCTGCCAGCGAAGCCACTAAAGGTTTGATCGCCTCCTTAACCTTACGGCGACTCATACTGAACCATTCTCCAGTAGTGTATGTCGCACCGGCAGTAACTTGCGCTTTATGCTTCTGCTCGAGCATCCACAACCACGGCGGGGCATTTTTTTGTGCAGTAACCGGCCCTTTGTAGAGTTCTTCCGGGTACACTAAAAAATTCTTAGTGTTCTGCTTAGGGTCTGCAATATACTGCTGCATGCGCTCACGTACTACCGGAGGGTATCCTGTAGTTAGTAGCTCTCCTACCAGCGCCTGAGGACTCCCCGTAGCTCCGGCATTTAGAATATTCGACATGTACTTCTCACCTAAATACATTCGAGTAGGCTGCGACATGTAGTCTTCCTGAAAGGTATAGCTCTTAATCATGGAAGGAAATATGATGTTACATGTCGGCGGTAATCCAAATATACACTGAGGCTTAACTATGTGGTGAAGGATACCTCCGAATTCTGAGGTGCCATTCCGAATAACTGTGCCACCCTTTTTACGCCGTATAGGACCCTTCAACAGGCCTGTTCCTTTTTGGATAGAAACCGCAGGAGGCGCAGGGATTGTCACAATCTCCATGTACATAGTAGTATAGATGGACTTCAAAAGCTCCCACATGCTGCCGGCTTGACCAATACTTTGCCCCAGCTGCTGCTGTAACGCAGAAAGTACTTCTGTGGCCTGTACCGCTTTAATCAGAGGGAAGCACCCATCCATCGTCTGTGCGTCAGGACTGTCGAAGAACGGGAGACCTGCCCACCTACGCCTAAAATCAGTAAAGTTCATCCACCGTGCAAAGAAATTACGCCCAGGAACAGATGCTGCATCTGCCGGTATCTTTCCTGGAGCAGCTTTACTTGGGGACGAATTATCAGTGTCAATCTCTGAGAGCAATGCTTTAAAAATATTGGAGATAAACTCAAAAGGACTTCTAACGAAGTCTTCGGGAGCCACTACGTTAGCCGGAATGGCCGCAAGCGCGTCCGTTGCAGAAGTAGTAGTAGTTGCTTCTGCCACTGTACTTGTCGACGTAGTCGCGCTGTCTTTTGGGGTACCCGTCGCAGCTGCCCCCGACCCTCCAATAGATGCACCCCCAGTACTAGCTGCTGCTGCCGGCGCAGGTGCAGGTGCAGGTGCCGCAACACTCTCCACAGTTTTCTTTACCATCCCATGCAAGAACAATGATGCAGGGTAGTACACCATAGACTGTGAATACATGTTAGGGTTCTGCCCCGTAGCAGGAGACAGGCTAGTCACCATATCGTCCACGGCAGACATGTAGTAGAAGTGGAGCTGCTCCATTATCTGCGTCTGCGCCCGACAATTAAGCTGTATGAATCGGGACTGGCCAGAATTAGTGTAGCTCCACCCTGTACATTCAAACTCACCCATTATCTTAAACTCTGGGTTGTCCGGGGCAAACCACTCATCCAGGTACCACACACTAACCTGCAACCTGTCTTCATACCCTATACGCTGAAGAATGACATGGGGGACCATCGTTATACGTACTTCGGGAATCATCCACACACCAAAGTCTACGTCTACCGATACTACAGGAATCTCAATCCCGTTGATGTAGACGAGCCACGCAGCCTGGTGGGGCATGTTTACAGTGTAATTCGTGAAGTCTTTCGCCATCAGCCACTCCGCTGTTCGATGTATGCAGCCATGAGGATTATTGCACATCGCGCTGCTAATCGAAACACCGGATTGACTGAGTTCAAAGCAGACAAGAGCAAATCAATACTCTGAGGAGTAATCTCAAAGTCTTTAAACCTTCGGGCAACATCTACATAGTCTTTGTCCCAGGCACGCAACTCATGATCAATAGGTACGCTGTTTCGCTTCTCACAAATGTCTACCAGAAGAACATTTCTATCGTTATTAAGAGTCACATACATAGGCCCCAGGTTACTATTCAGTACCCTGAGAACCACTTCTCGAGTCCGAACTGCAATAAAGGACGTGTCTACTATATGTGCTAGAAGTCTACCGCGCAGTGCTTCTGCCCCTGGAACAATCGTGAACGGTTTCGACATCACAATCTCGATGTCGATCATAGGTCCCCGGTGGCACTTCTTCCCTAGTGGGCCCGGAGGAAGTCCTCCGGTATTGAATTCCCAGGTGTAAGGCATCAGACATAGCCCCAGACTACAGGTGCCTCTTTACTAGCCACCTGCCCATAGTTATCTACCCCAGTGTACCGGATCATCACGGCGGTACTGAGAGGCCAGTCTGCGGTCTTTTGGATATAGAAAGTCAATTCGTGACCTTCCGTCCTGCGCACTTTGCTGTTCACCCCATCATAAGGAGCTACAAACGCACCTGAAGCATACGCAGGTACGAATGTGTTGCCGGCATCTTCACTGATCTCAACCTGGACCCCAGGAAGAGGCTCGTCTACGTCAATCCAACTGGAAAAACAATACGTCGTAAACTTCAAAGTAGCGTCTTGCGACACGTTAATACTCTTGTCCAAAGGTCTGGACGATAAAAAACGTGGCTCTATATCAGGGAATCCGTGCCCGAACTGGGACCTCCCAAAAGGTATAATTCCAAATCCTCCAACCTTAACTGCCATGCAACCACCTCTAGGAAAGTATAGGAGGAACTGCTTATTTTTTCTTACGTTTCTTAGCGGCGCCCTTAGGTCTGCTCTTTTTTATTGGAGTGGGTGCTGGAAGATCCTCTGCCTCATCATCGTCGTCTCCCCAGTCTGGCTCCCCTGTAATAATCTCAAACTCAAGGAAGATAGCTAAGTCCTGAGCTGCAATGGCATTCTCAGGTACTTTGCGGTAAGGGATAGCGTAGGGTTGATAGTCCACTTCCATACCCATAGCATCATCGAAGGCCTTACTTATCCGGTCACGCTCTGCCACTGCCTCCGGGTGCTTTTTCCCCAGAGCTTTGTACGCAGCATCAAACGCTACCTGATCTTCGATCATGAACCCTCCCTGGTTCTGCATAGGGTTCCCGTCAGCGTCTTTTCGCGCATGCTTCTTGTTCAACTCCAGCCGCTTACCCTCATACACCTTGTACTTCTCCAGGAGTTCTGGGTCATCAGGAGCCGGAGTGCGAATCTCATCCAACGTATCTGTGTACGACTTTATACTCAGACGGTTACGTGCCAGGGCAAACGCTAATCGTCCATCCCGGATACTCCCGTAAGTATCGAGTACTCGGTTTAATCTGAGCAGGTCACGGTTAGTTGTGGTGACAGGGGCTTTGAATGACATGGCAGACACTCTCCTTTATTTTTTTTGCTGCGTTAGTACCTGTTAAAACACATAACATGTGTCTTGTCCAGTAGGAGAGCCTTAGCCGGAAGGAGAAACAGTGGCAACCCATTGCATGCCACAATCAGAATTCTCGCAGGTAAGTATTATCCTGCCATCTACTACCTCACCGGTAGCAATACTTAGATGCTCACACGCAGCCTGTTGAGATTCGAGGGTTACGTTCAAATCTTTAATATCCACGTGAAGAGGTGCAATCAAATCTTCATAATCTTTGATGTCCGCCTCTTTAGACGCGATCTGTGTTCTTAACTCACTAGCCGTTGCCATCTCAGTTTATCCTTTAGTTATTTGTGCCTGGTGCAGTACTGCTTCCTGACCCATACTCGTTATTAGTATTCGTCCCATAGACTGCACTCCCTGCCGGATTAGCCGTGTTCCCTATAACAGTACAGTTCTGGTATTGCGAAACACGAATACCCCTGCATGGGCCTGCACCCAAACGTACTACGTTCCCTATTATACTCCAGTAATCGCTCCCATTAGAGGCACTTCCTCCCACCGCATAAGCAAGAGTACTCCCATCAGGATACAAATAGTTGTGACTGATGGAGCCGTAGTGGCAACCTGATTGGGTGTAAATACACGCAGACTCTCGAGTCGCACCATCAAACGAATGGACTTTTGCTATGTAGGTGTTGGCAATATAAGGATAGTCAGCCCCTCCACTGAAGTACAAGGCCGCTTTGCAGTCCTCTGCTTCCACATGACAGTTTTCCATGCGGAAATGGCTTGACGTTACGTTAATGGCCCCGCCTGCGATAGCCGCGGATGAAGTGTAGTTGTATCCAAGCTGCTTAAACTCAGAGTTGACAAAACGATTACTAGAGCCTGCTACCGATACAATACGATCAGTGCAATTATTTGAAGCAGGCCACAATGCGTGTACCGTGCAGCCTGAGACAGTCGTGTGTCCTCCACTAAACGTAAAGCATCTGACTCCATGTCCTGTCGCAGCAGATGTCCCTGCGATAAACGTGCTGTCTGTCACTTTCACATAGTCCGCTGCGATCTCCAAATTAGGTGTCGCAGTCGCTCCATTGCTACTTTGGAAATAACAGTTCACTACTTTAGAATACTCTGCGGTCGCTGTGAGCTTTACTGAGCCTGTACTATCGTCTTCGCCCGTAGCAGTACAGTTGTCTATTTGGATCCTCGGAGCATTTGCATTGATGTGCCAGTAGGAAGAGTAGTTTGTCTCAAAACGAATATTCCGCAGTACAGTGTCTTCGGCAGCAGCCAAAACACTAATACTAGTCCAAGTCGGAGCAGCTTGAGCATCCGTTTCAAATATGCAATCCGAAATGATAGAACCAGGTGCCGCCAACTGAATTGCATACGCCTGGTTAGTCATCGAGACTGACCGTGTTACGGTTACTCCGTACAGTTCAAGCGTACCTGTGAAGTTCAAACAGCAATCAGCGTCGTTACTTGTAAAGCGAATAGCGGTAGTACTCGCACCTGAGCCACTTATCTTCATATCTCGACTGAAGGTCTGTGCCGTAGTCCAACTAATGTCGTGAGTTCCAGGACCTAAGACGATGTGCGCACCTGTT
This sequence comes from Archaeoglobales archaeon, assembly GCA_003663025.1. GTDB lineage: Archaea > Halobacteriota > Archaeoglobi > Archaeoglobales > Archaeoglobaceae > Archaeoglobus_B. The sequence goes on along the minus strand of QMZE01000001.1, from coordinate 40,523 downwards.
GAAAGCCCCTGCAGTAATGTTGCAAAAGCAGTAGTGTTCTTCCCATTTACAAAATAAATACCATCTATCAGCGAATACCCACTCGTAGTGTTTGCGTCCGTGTCTATCTCGAACGCGCCTCCGGGTGTCCACTTCACTGCCCCAGAAGCGTCTATATCTAAAATCTGTGTTGTATCTTCGTAGATAGAATAGCTGCCTGCGCCTGCCGCGTTGTTATATACGTTTGTAATGTCAAAATCCGAATCCAGATTGATCGCTGCAGCTGCCCCATTTGCATCAAGGGTGATAGCAGGTCCAGTAACCAGGGAATCCGTGACAGTTAGCGTAATGTTGCCGTCAGTCAATGCCTGGAATGCAATACTCGAAGAAAACGTGGCAACCGTAGTGTCGTCGTTCACTAGGTAAAGAGCACTGCCTGCTGCGGCCTCGTTGTAAGTAAATGTTACGTTCTCCGCGGAGTTAATGATCATGCTGCCACTGGTCGTAGTAGCCAGTGAAAGGGTGTCTCCCGCAACTGTAAAATTAGAGGCCGATGCCGCATCAAGTGAAATACCTTCTACAGCATCGAGCGCGTAATCGTTCGCATCAGCATCCCAGTCTCCGGACGCATTAATCTGTAACCTCTGTACTGGAGAGGCATTTGTGCGGATATCAAACACTCCAGAGCCTGAACGAACCGATGTGTTGGTCGCTCCTCCAAGTGTGATGGTACCGGACGTAGTCGTAGTCAACGTTAGGTCGGCACCCGCTACCGTAAATATGGAAGTGGCTCCCGCATTCATACTGACAGCTGCAGCAGCATTGATATCTACGGTACTAGCCGTAAGATCAATCTCCCTATCAGCAGAAATATTTACGTCTGCTGCGGAGGTGCTTGAAGTAGCAGCTATGCTGAGCGCTACCGTCCCTGTTCCTGCCACCGAAACATTGGAATCGGTAACACCATCTACGGAGAAAGCGGCTGTCGCATTTATATCTACGTTACTAGCCGTAAGGTCTATCTCTGAGCCAGCAGTAATGAGGACTCTTGCATCTCCTGAGCTGGTAGTTGCTCCGATAGCTAAATCTACTGCAGCAGTTCCAGTCACTGTCAGATTAGACGTGCTCGTGGCGTCTAGTGAAAGGGCGCTGGCATCTATCGTAGTAGCACTCGTAGATACATGCACATACCCTTTAGCGTCCACGTCCCAATCGCCATCTGCATTAATTTCTAGTCGCTGTACGGGTGTAGCATTGGTGCGAACATCGAATACCCCCGAGCCTGCACGAATAGAAGCATTCGTAGCTCCGCTTAAAGTAGCGTTACCTGAAGTGCTGGTACCTACAGTAAGATGTGCGCCGTCCACTACGAAGACCGATGTGGCTCCTGCGTTTATATCAACAGCAGCAACTGCGTTGATATCCACGGCGCTCGACGTAAGGTCAATCTCCCTGTCAGCAACTATGTTCACATCCGCCGCTGAAGTTCCTGAGGTAGCCTCAAGATTGAGCGCTACTGTTCCAGTACCACTGACCGTGACATTGGACGTAGCAACACCATCGATAGTGAAGGCTCCTGTGGCATTTATATCTACGTTACCAGTACTAAGATCAATCTCACTCCCAGAAGAAATCAGCACTCTGGAATCCCCTGAGGAAGTTGTTGCAGAAAGGGTCAGGTCCACCGATGAGGTTCCTGTAACCGTCAGATTAGACGTGCTCGTAGCATCCAGAGCAAAAGCACTCGCGTCTATATCAACTTCCCCTGTCGCTGCCAGGTCAAAGCCTGCTGCAGATATGATCCATCCCTTGGTGCCTGACACCGACAGTACTTCATTGTCGTTAGCAGAAAAAGCGAGGTACTTACCTCCTGCTACATCAGAGTACATACCTGAGTCTACGTTACCTCCAAAGGCATAGCTGGGAGCAGTCTTACTCCCCTCTCCAACTCGAAGGGTGTCGGTTGCAGTGTCCGGTATAAGTACAGTCCCTGATCGGTCCCAAAGTGAATCTGCACTTACCTGTGTTTGAAGATGGTTCAGCGCTCCAATAATCGTATGTACGCCGCTCGCTCCGAACATATCTCCGTAATCGTTCCATTCACCTATGGAGCCCGCCAACATAAACACGTCACTGTATGTACAGGTAGGATGTAGCTTATATCCGTCTTCCCAAGCAAATTGGCCGTCAGTTTTTTCCATGAAGCTCATCTGGTGACTCCGTTTAGTTACTACATAATTCTACGAAAAAAAAGGCCTTACACCGTAAAGTGTAAGACCTTTTAATCCTAACTAAGAAATATCACTTCTAAGACGATACTACTACTTCCGAAGTCTGCATGTTAGCAGACCAGCTTACATCAGCTTCACCCTTAACCTGAATCTCTACACGTCCCCAGTTACTGCCATCAGCAGCACCGACAACCTGAGCGTCCCAAGCAGAAGTTGTGCCGGCGTTTGCGATCTCCGTCACATTGTACCCGTGGATTACAGCGGCTCCAGTAGCGATAGAAGCTGCTTCAGCTACGAAGTCAATGATGTATCCGATTACTTCCGTGTCGCCTTCCTTCATCCCGATAACCACTACGCGCCCTGCCATGGTCTTGTGTTGTGCACCCATAATGAGCTCTGAAGTACCTGCAGTTAAGCGCGTAAACGCGGCGCCAGAAGTCTGTACCCCAGCATGTGTCATGCTGGCCTGAGCAAGCTGACTGTCTACGTTGCCTGCGGATACAGTAACGGAGTCTTCCCATACTCCAGCAGCTGTTGTGCCGAAGTTATATACGTCAGCATCAAAATCAATATCGTCTGTGGCTGCGAATGCCAATCCAGCAGTCGCTGTCCAGCTACCCGCGGCACTGTTGAGGTCAATAGCGCCTGTAGTAGTGAGATCTATCTCTGCAGCATTACCTACAAGAGAGATGCCGCCAGCACCGTCCAGAGTGAGTGCTCCTGCAGAGGTAGTGAAGTTCGAGGCTGCTGCTGCATCCAACGAGATTGCGCCCGCTGAATCAGCTGTGATTGCGCCTGAGGTAGTCGTAGTAAGTGCCAGGTTAGCACTTGCGGAGTTGATGGATCGAGTACCTGCACCCGCCAACTCAATCGAAGCTCCTGTACCTGCATTGGTGATCAGGATGACGTCAGGATCATTCGTGGTGTCGAGCTGTGAAAACGTCATTATCTCACTGTTTTGGTTTGCTGCACCCGTCCACGCTACCGTTCCGATAGCTGCTGTCATAGTCACGGTGTTGTCGTCAGCCGTATACACCTCCTGCAAACTGTTAGCTGCGCCACCAGCAGCGTACGCCAGGTTGATGGCGTGCACCAACGAAAGAGGCGGAGTAGAGAATGCACTGAAGTTAGTGGAACTTCCATCCGTGAAGGGGATAGGATCAGTAGTGCCGTCCCAGTTCCCGTCTGTGAATGTGATGCCCGCCGCACTGTTGAGGACCAAATTGCCTGCTGTAGTAGTGCTTAGCGTAAGATTTGCACTAGCAGTGTTGATGTGCGAAGCTCCACCAGCATCTACTGTAAACGCACCACTATTAATGTCTACTGCGCCCGTTCCAGTACTGATATCAAGCTCCTGATTAGTGGTAGCAAGATTAATACCTGCAGGACCTGTTAGCTGAACACCAGAAGTTGCTACGGCGTATACAGAGCCTCCCGCGTTAATTGTAACGTCCGACCCACCGTCAAGATCCAATATGGAGGAAGCACTAAGAGCAAGGTTCCCTGAGGAAGTTGTGAAGTTTGAAGCTCCCGCTGCATCCAACGATATACCGGCATTAGTGGAATCAATCGTAATCGCATCATCTACATTAACATCGAGCACTGCGGTCCCTGCTCCGACATTAGTCGAAGTGATTACCATCGTATGAGACGTAGCCTCATCCGCTGAAAGCTCCCAGGTAGTATCCGTGTCTGACGTAAGATATACCTTGTTTGCGTCTAGCGTAATACCTCCTGCCGGAGCAATAAGTCCGATAGCCAGATTATTATCCCCTTGGGTATTTGTAACAGTGACGCGCTCTTTAGTGCCTCCATTAGTGGTGATACTAACGGCGGAAGCGTCATCATATACCGTGTCCAGAGAAATTACACCCGTAGTGTCTACGTCCAAACTTTGAACATTCATTACGGCATCAATATCGCCACCACCATCACCAGTAAAGCTTACGGTGTCATTTGTGGATGTAATTTGGAACGCATAGGATGTGCCTGCAAGCTGCCAATCCACGCTGTAGGAGTCTACTCCCACGTTTGCATCGGAACCGCTCGTATACGCGTCGTCAAGTGTCCAGGTGTCAATTGCGATCTGATTTCCTGTGACCTGCATCGTACTGCCGTCTACTGCTACTGAGATGTCACTGGCTGTACGGTTGATACCGCCAATGTCTCCGGTGGAACCATCACCTATGTGAATCGTATTGCCGTCTTTAGTCAGGCCTGTACCTGCAGAAATCTGACCAGCACCGGAAAACTGTGTGAACTGCAGTGCTGTCGTGTCTACCGTGATCGTACCGTCAGTGACCAGTACCCAACCGGAATCTGCATTAGCGGTACCTTCCTGTACGAACATGAAATCACCGCCCTGAACCTCACTGGCTGGCGATCCGTCAAAGTCTGTAGTACGTGTAATTCTCCAAGGAGTACCTGCAGTACCTACTACGGTGACCTCGTAGAGTCCGTTGTCTGCGTCTGCAGTTTCAGCTCCGGCAGCTGCATTCTTAAATAAAATGCGGTCGCCTGCTGCAAGATCAGTAATTCCGTCAATACCAGGGGTATTAATCGAACCATTCGCATCAGCCTCAAGGTATGCGCCTACGCCGGTACCTGTCTTGGTGTACGCCGCTAAGTCGGCAGTTGTCGCTACTCGAACAGCTGCTTTCGGATGGAGTCCCGCTGCAACAGCATCGACGTATCCTTTGTCAACCAAACTGCGATCAGTGTACGTACCGCTGTAGTCCGCATCGTACTCAACAGCCGCACTGTAGTCTCTGGAGCCATCAGCCAGAGAGTAAATTGTGTGGTCATCGTGAGTCAGTGAAGTGGCGTTCAAACTTCCATGGTCGATATTTCCCACATTAACTGTAAGCTCAATGTCGTGTGTCCCCGCATCCAGAGTGCAGCTCAGCATATTGTTCTCGGACTTGATACCGTTGAACTCTAAGTCTACCCCTGCTTTCTGGTAATACAGAGATACACCTGTGCCTGCATTGCTGGCAGTATTCGCTTCGCCTGAAGCAGAAGCAATCGTGTCTACCTCGTTGACGAGCTCAGACAGGATGTCTCCGATATCGTAATACGCATTATCGAAGAAAGACTGTGCGCCTAGTGCAGTGTCCAGCCTGCCAAAACTGCCTCCGGATGTACCGTTAGACATCGCGAAAGCGTCACCTAACTGAGTGTATCCTCCTGCAAAGTTGGCATCGTTAAAGGAGATATCTCCGTTTGTTTTCCAATGTAATGACATAGCGTATCTTCTCCTTGCGGCTCATGGCACACAGTTACGAGGTATTCTTATTCAAAAATATAGGGAGAGCCGAACAGAACGGCAAGTACTACGGTCGATCTTCAGCGTACATCTCAGAAAGCATAATGCGGCCACTCCACCACACCGTGCCATCATCCACTTCTACGGAAATACCTAGCTTATCCGTTCCAACAATATCCAGGTCTACATCCCAGTCATCGATATGAGCGTTAGTGTCTCGCCCTACCTGCAGGATGTTCTTGCCTACAAGCCTATTATCATCGATCACAAAGTCCATAATATACGCAGCTACTGCCGGAATAACGGCGCTCTGCTCTTTTCCCACCAAATACACCTGCCCTACGTACGCCCGCTGACTTCCAAGCTCCAGATCGATAGACGCAGCTACCGTCTCACGCCCCTTATTTGTTACGTACACAGCAGCAGAGTCAGTGCTTACGGCGTAACCGTAAATCGGTACGTCCACCATTTGCATGCTTCCCCGCATAGGAAGGCCTGTAATGTCTAACTTAAATCCTGCCGCATGTGCTTTGGCTGCATCCCAGTGTGCCCACCCACCGCGTCCGGTAGCAGAACTGAACGCATCCTGCGCGTCACACTGGTCACCGTGTGCGAATGAGAACATGCCCTGGGCGAGCGCATACTGATGGCCTAACCGAACTGCAGTAGGTCCGCCTGTGCCGTACCCAAAGGGGCTCTCCCCACTCTTAGAAAAATACTTATCATCATCCACTCGAACAGGAAGAATATCCCAAGATGCGTCATGTATCGCACCATAAATATCAGGATCGTACCACTCACCGCTAAGAGGGAAGCATCCCCATAGAGGTATCCCTCCCGCAATGGAAAGCAGCTCTACTCGAATCCCTCCTCCCGGGTTGGTACATTGCAGCTTAGACGACTGGAAAGCTTCTAATGCTCCTGATTCCGCTAAAACACCGTCAGGCGTAGTAATTATGACATTCCCTACAGTGCTGTCGCCTCCTCGATAGAAGAAATACGGGTCACCTAAGTTGGGAACGGACGCCAGAGAAGGGAGCGTAAACGTAACATCGGTGGCTACCGCAGGATTTGAAATGAAAATACTGTACTTATCTGTTGACTGTACGGAGTAACTGCTGGCCTTCTCGCTGACTCCCCAGTTTAACCCTCCAGAGCCTCCTCCAATATTGGCTTCTACCCATGCCATCCACACAAGAAACTTTTCACCCCAACCATACTCGGGAGTACCCAGGCTATTATCTTCGATAGTCTCGTTGAGCGCTGGGCCACATAACCCGCTCGTGCTGTACGCAAGCCCTATGTAGATAAGACATACATCTTCGGTCGGGAGGCCGAAATTTACAGTCAGCTTTACGACGTAACCGCCACGGCTTTCAACGTTGCAGGTGGTTGTCTGGGCATTAGGTGTCGCTATTGTAGCCGTTGATCCGGGAGGCTGAATTATTTCCCACAAGTACGTGAGCCCTGGATTGAGGGCTTCAAACTGGGCTGGAACTCCGGCCAACGTTGTAGGCAGTATGTCCCGCCGAGCTAAGCCGTACGTACCTGCAGAGAGTTGGTTTATTCTAAAATTAGCCGCATTAGCCATCTACGTATACTCCTCACACAATGATACGAGAAAGTGCATGTTTTTTTGTTGTCCGTACTTATAAATCCTTCCATATGTATCTTTAATCGCTAAAGGGTGCGTACGCACCATCCATGAAAGTCGGACTGTCATCGTAAACGTAAGCTTCAATTTCGCCTGAATCACCCCCTGCAGCAGGCGTTTGGACTGTCCCTCCTGTCACATTCTCTCCTGAAGGCTTAGATACCTTAGGTGTCAACTTTGTATACTTAGTCTCTACAAGCTGATAGTTCTCAGGAATAAAAGTGTCGCCTTCCGGTGCCATAGTAGGAGGTGCTATTCCTCCCTGTACAATATGTACTTTCTTGACTAACAGCTGGAATGAGAAAGGTACTGCTGTCTCCGTAGATGCGTTTATCGTAAAATGGAGATTCATCATAGCGCCGGAAACAATCATAGAATCATACTTAATATAGAAAAGCAGTCCTCTCCGGGCTAACTGTGATCCCCGGGTAATGTCCCTGAACATTCGTAAAAGGCGCATAGCCCAATCATCCTGGTAGGTATTCATCACCACACCAGAATAGCTAAACACTGGTGCCTGCTGCCCAAAGAAGAACGCTACATAGTTATCCGAAAGAGTCTCCACTACCTGAAATTTCTCATGAATAGGATGGTCTACACGTTGTAAGAAAAAATCAAAATAACCTAACCCTCCAACCTCTGACCCGTCACCCATAAGAATAGAGGCGATCTCTTGGGTGCCCGGCTCTGGAAAAGAATCAAGCAAAGCCGAGAAACGTTTGTACTTTTTCGCCGCAGCACTCGACCCTTTACCTAGTCGCGCCTTCACATACATACGCGCCATCGTCGTCTGTGCCCCAGCACTACGTCCCTGGACGTGCCGCATATACTTGGGGGTCATCGCAGGCCAACCAGCGAACACTCCCTGCGCATACGGATCTCGTCCTGAATTTTTGTTAGACCCGTCCAAATACAACTTAGCTGCATCCCACGTTATGCGTTCATCTGCTAAAATGTCGTTGGCCTCTTCCTCAGAAGCGCCACTGTTAATGGCTCGAAGCCTGTCTATTATGCCCGAATCCAACGGTACTATTGGAGGTGAAGCTTTAGGCATCTACTGTCTCCTTCTGAACGGTGTACCTTCGGGGTACAGCTCAGTGTCCAGGGGTGTGGTCTCGTTAAGAAGCATATACGCTCTCTCTACCAGTGGAGGAAGAATAACAGAAGTGGCGTCTTCTCCCAAAGAAACATTACGGAGTAAAGAGTCGTTTATATACCGAATCCATGCCTCAGCCCGAGGTGGGATCTGGTGTTTGCGGGGTGTACGTGTCAATGTTGTAACTGTCATTATGGTACCCTCAATGCTGCGGCCTGCATCGCATTTGCAGCCTCGTTTAGCGCTTCAGCACCTTCCTTAAAGTTCTTAGTGCTTTCCTCGTTAAAGTACGCTCCTACGCCTTTCCCTGCAGGACGGAAATCTTCGCCAAGTTCTGCGCCTATACCGCCGACTGCTTTATGTGAGCGCTGCAGATCTGAGTACTCACGTCCCATGCCCTTCCTAATCGTCGTTTCTTCTGTCTCTTCTACCAGCCCTTGACCTGCAGAGCTGAGCATCCGTTGTATATTCGCCCTTGCTTCACTTTTTTCCTCCGCACTACCTTGTCCCTGTAAGACAGCTACCTGCTCAACTATCCCGCGATGTCCTCCTCGGATAAGAGAAGAGAGGTCTTCTTTGCCTAGTCTCTCGAAATCATCCACCCCTGTAACCGTACCCCCTATCAACGGGTTAATTACCTTACTCACTGCCGCCGCCTGCTGCGCCTGAGATATCTGACCACGCTGCAGCACCTGATGTCCCGCTAACGCCGCTGCACCATGTTGTGCATTTTCCTGCATACCTTTTGATTCCAGTATAGTCCGCAGTCGTGTTCTGGCATCAGAATCAAAAACCTCTTTGCCTCCCATGTAGCCTTTGCCCACGTCCGACTGTGCCTTGTTGAATGCTACCTGGAACTCTTTGGATGTTGTAGACTCAAATCCACGCTCTTTCATGAACTTCTGTCTGGCCATCCTCTCAAACACTTCACGCTGTTCTCCGGTCAGATTTGCTCCGGACTCAAGCGCTGCCATCATCAGTTCACTGCCCGTTCCCTGCTTCGTAAACTCTCGGTATTTTTCGGTCTGCTCTCCCTCAGGAATTCCAAGTGCACTCTCAAACTTACGCATCCTCATTTGAGTCATCTTCATGTCGGCCTGAGTATACCCTGATTGACGCCGCGCTTCTGACCCTAGAGACAGCTCTTGCGCACGAGAAATAGCTTCTTTAGTCTCTGCACTTCCGGTCTCTAACGCATTTTTTACGCCTAAACTCTCAAACCCCGCTCTATCCTGCTCCGATAACGAGTCATATATCCTTGTCGCTTCTTCTATCGACTTCCCAGACCTGCCGGCCATCTCCTGAATAGCAGCATTTCGAGCGGTGCCCTGGTCGATGCGATCCGAAAATGCATCCCCAAAAACACTATCTCCCTCTCGAGCTGCTACTCCAATCCGCGCACCCACACCCGATACCGTTTGGAAGCCGGTACCTGCTTCAAGCCCAAAGGCCTTCTCCAAATTGGAATACATTCCAGCGGAAGCTTCTCCTGTACGAGAAGCTCCTCCCATACCTTTAAACATCTGGCGTGTCTTGGAAGTCCTCCCAGACGCAAAGGCTCCCGCTTTTTTTACATACTGATTACCGTGTGCCGCTGACAAACCTGTACCGTACGTATGGCGCAAGATGTCTGACATATCAAATCCTCCGACAGCTGACGCCAAGCCTGCAGGAGTAGCGTAATCCAACACTGTCCCCACAAATTCTATCCCTTGATCTATGTCTTTCGCACTCATCCCTCCAGCTACGTGCGCACTTCCCTCAGGCCCACGACGATCCTGGTAAGACATAACATCGTGGTATGCCTGTATCGGATCAGCCTGTGCTAGTCCCCCAACACCTTTTGTTCCTCCCAACATTTCCCCAGTAGCGCCTGCTTCCCACTGCTCCTGCGCCCTACGCGCACTCTTAGATGATGCAATAAACTCTGTAGGCGTACGAGAATAGAGGCGCCCTTCCTCCCACGCCGAATTCCTACGTTTAAAATCACTAGAGTCATCCATCCCTTCACCTATTATGCGCGATAGCTTTCCGAAGGGACGTAACCAAGCGTCCTTAACATTGCGCATAGTAGTGTCTTTAGGTGTTACAGCACCCGCAATCTGCCCAAACATTCCAGGAGCAGCTTCCCGTATCTCATCACGCTGTTGGCGAGAAATATCCTCTTGTCGTCGGGAAATCATATCCCGCTGTTGTCTCCAGTGATCGGGATCACTAGCTTCTATCATCATCTGCTCAGCAACTTCTTTCCCAAATAGAGACTGTGCTCCTACTGCAAATGCGCCGGCACCTTTCAGGCCTAAACCTTGTCCTGTCTCCCGTGCCATCCTGAAACGCATTACTGTCTGCTCGTACGGGGTCATAGCGTTAGCTGCCTGAGATTGAACCTGGCGCTGTTGCAGCCCAAACATGGCCATTGCACCTACCCCACCACTCTGGACAGCGTTACCCATATTCTGAACAGCGTTCAACACCATCCCCTGGGCTCCGCCACTTCCGGAACTTCCCATCTGAGCCAGACTATTCGCATTCATTCCCCAGCCACCGGCACCATACTGTCCTGCTGCAGCCCCAAAAAGAGGCATGGACAACATCGCTGCCTGTGCCTGCATATTACGCTGAGCAATTCCACCTACGCCACCAAGCATAGATAGCTGTTGCGTATTATATACTCCTCCAGCCACTCCTTGCCGTGCTGTAGCTCCTGAATACATTCCATACTGCATACCTGGACCGGCCATTAGTCCTGCCTGCTGGTACGTCATGGCTCCAGGCATTCCATACTGCTGCATCGCACCCTGTATAGATGTCCCTGCCGCTCTGGAGAAGCTACGCATCCCCTGTGCAGCTTCATCCATCTGATCCACACCAAAACCTAACTGCCGTAGCTGTCCCATCTGTTTAACTACAGTGACAACATCAGGCTGGTTAGTAAGCTCCATGAAACTGCTTATCGCCTGACTCACTCTACGCAGGTTCTGCTGTATTCCCGGGATACTCTGCTCCATATCCATCAATCCAGCCTGCCCTGAAAGCTGTGTAATCTTCATCAGGTCTTTCTGGTTGAACATTCCCCCAGTAGACTGTTGGAACGAAGAGTCTTCAGCCATGCTCTGTATTCCCGACGCTAACTGCTGTGACGCTCCTCGATTAAGCCCTCTTCCTAACGGATGAAGTTGTGGGCCACTTACCACCCAATCCTGAGAAGAGCGTTGGAGAGCGGCACCCATCGAATGCGCCTGAATAGTAGACTGCATCGGAAGCATCGACACATCTCCCAACCCCTGAGCTGCTCCACTAAAATGAGCTGCTCCAGCTCCGATAGCTGCACCTGCAATTTTTCCCAGTCCTCCGAACCTGGCCCCGAGCATTCCACCCGCTAACGCCCCAATACCGTACCCCGCACCTTGGCCAATAGCCCTGGGAGCCTGGGCCTGATATGCAAACAACTGGTCTGCACGCGCCTCTCTTTGCCGCACTTCCTGATCCCACGCAGTCTGGAATATAGGGCTTGGAGCTCGAGGAGTAAGTGGTGTACTGGCTACAGGCATAATTGGTGTAGGCGAGATAGGTGCCATCATAGGAGGAGGAGCAGGAGGTCGAAACGCTCCCGTGGACGGAGGCGTCATTGTAAGCGGGGAAGGCACCATCCCTCCCGAGTACCCCTGGGCTCCCGGCATAGCTCCGGCCATCATCGCAGCCTGGTATACTCCCAGAGACTGCTGCTGCTGTATCTGCCCAAGCTGGGCCTGAAACTGTTGTCCAAAATTAAACGAGGAGCCTCCTCCACGTGCTACAGGAGACATAGACTCTGCCTGTGAAAGTTGGGCACTTGCCTGCTGCGACAACGACGTGGCTATATCAGAAGGAGTCATTACGCGGCTACCCTGCCCTGACATCAATCCCAGGTTGGCCTGCATAGGGTTGTAACCATTAGACATTAGTCATCCTCATTCGGTATGTCCTCATCAGTGACAGTCATATCATCAAGCCGTTTAAACTGTCGCGCTAGTACCCGTTCATTGGCTGCATCTGTACGTTTACGTTTTTGTTGTGACGTAACATACTCTGAATTATACCTGAACTGGTACAGCTCTTCCCTATATGTTTCTAACAAATGATCTATGTCATCAGGTCTGACCTCCGCCATGCGTCCTAGCAGACGAATAAAAAGGGACACAAGAGTGTACTTCTCGTTACGCTCTCGAAGGATTGTCTCCGAAAGCATCTGTTCTTGAAATGAGCCGCCTTTCGGCAACGGTGAGCCGCGAACATATGCATACGCTCGCGTGTGTCCCATTGCCGAATTTAAAAATCCTGGGGCGCACCTTCCGCAAAGATCGCACGCATCTTACGGTCAAACTTGAAGACCGACTCCATTAGACGAGACGCCATAAACTCTGGAAGACGCGATATCATGTGTAATCTTTTCTCGAAAGCTTCGTCAAACTCCGACTCAGGCGCGTTGAGAGGATCTCCTACATGGGGGTATTTGCGTGATCCGATACTAACAATAGAAGCTGCCAGGTTATACCTGCTGACAAAGTCCTGTATGGTTGCAGCAAGAGCGAGGTCTCTGGCTTCCAAAGCCTGATACACTCGTTGGGTGTCCAAGTAGAGTCGGCTCCGCAGTACCACTGTAGTCTTGCCTACCAGAAAAGACTCCTCGTAGTACCCATCCACCATTACGGACTCCTGGATACTAAGTGCTTCTTCGCGCGTCACACCTACCTCTTTAAGGTTATCGCGGTATTCCCGCGCCTGTTCCTCCGGGGTGGACTCACGCAGGGCTGCCTCTACGTCAGGTATGGACTCATCCATCTCGTTCAATGTCTGCTCAATCTTCGCAGCTTTACGAGGTACAGTGCTTCCTCTCGGACTATTATCCTTCGGCCCTTCGAAGTCAGTGTCATCCCCAATCATCGGCTGTCCCGTTTTCTCGTCAATCCCTGGCATGGTGCGCTCCTTTTCTGTGTGTTATGCGCTCCACTATAACGGAAAAGATTGGTATAAGGAAGTCTACCCCTAAAGAAGAAAGAGGCTCGTAACATGTACTGCCCTAAATGTAAGATTATGTTTCCCTACAATATTGATCCTCCGATAGAAAATTGTACCGTGTGCGGCCTCCCTTTCGAGATAACCTGTCTTGACATCTTCAAGGATGGGGCGTTTGATATAGCTCAGGAATCGCGACCTTCCCAACTGGCTCTCGCTGAAGAGATAGAAGACTTTCTAAGTGCAGGGCTCACTAGCCAAGCATTCTTCGCAGAAGGCGGAACCGGGATTGGAAAAAGTTTTGCCTACTTAGTTCCACCCTTACTTGCAAACCGCAGGGTTGTAATTGCGACTACTACCAAAGGACTCCAATCCCAACTCTACGATAAAGATCTGGCTTTTCTACTTCAACAACTCGGGCTCTTTGACAAGAAAGCTATGCTGTATAAAGGACGCGGCAACTATGCATGCTGGCAATTAACTCCGAGGAAAGCTACCAGTGAAGAACGTGAGCAATACTCCGAACTGATCGGAAACGCACGCGGGTCCAACGCACCTGCTGACCGAGATGATTGGGAAGGCCCTGTCCCCTCCTGGTGGACTTCGATCTCAGCGGAAAACTGCATAGGAATTAAGTGTCCACACTACACACAAGGTTGCCGCCTAGACCCTCAGTCTGCGGATATTCTGATAGTGAATCACCACCTTCTGGGGATCGATTTAATGCTGGGGGCGGGAAATTTGTTCGGGGAGTACGACACACTCATAGTAGATGAGGCGCACAAAGCTTCTGACGCTTTCCGTTCAGCGTACGAACACACAATATCGAAAAGTTTTGCAGCTAAACTTAATGCTATTTTATTTTCGAATCCAAACCTGAAGTCTGACGTCTTTGAGGCCTCTTTGGGGCGCACCATGCTACGTTTCATCATACCTGCGATAGAAAAATTGGAAGGTGAAGTGCGTGATCTGTACAATAGTATTCAAGGCTCCTACGATAAAGTCACACGTATCGCATCTGACATTACAAGGCATCAGACACATACGCAAGACATCGCACGCTCCGCGCAGTTCTTACAAGAAAAGCTCGTATTTGTGTCGAAAGAACTAAACACAAGGTGTGTAGTAAATGAGCACTACGCAGTAAGTGCGGATAACGCCATGGTACATATGGGCGCTATAGCAGCAGCTTCGCGCAAATGCGACAGCCTCTTACGTTTTTGTGCTAAGTTCAAAAAGGAATACATCAATAACTGGATACTAACGATAGATACGGAGAGAGATGCTCTTAGTATTCTTCCGGTAAAAATGGGTCCTATTGTAGGCCCGCAGCTAAACTGTATCACGAATAAGGTGTTCACTTCCGCTACCTTACAAATAAACTCCGACTTTACACACATAAGAAACGAAGTGGGTTTGGGTGAAAAATCCAAATGTGATGTAATTACCGCAACGTATGAAAGCCCTTTCAACCTCGACGAACAAGCGCTCCTATATCTCCCCCGGCACATCCCTCCCCCCGCAAACTTTGGTAGCCCGCCAAAAAAACGCACGGAATGGATTGCAGCCATCACAAAAGAAATTGTGCGTCTAACAAACCTCACCAAAGGAAACGCCTTTGTATTGTTCAGTGCGCGGAGTGATATGGATGAAGTAGCAGCCTATCGCGAAAGATACTTCCCTCAACCAGGGCTGACTACACTCATTCATCAAGAAGATGCCACTCCACTTCTCCAGAAGTACAGGGAAACAGACAACTGCATACTGTATGGACTCAAAACTTTCTGGGAGGGGGTAGACGTAAAGGGCCCTAAGCTGCAGCTCGTAATCATACCCAAGCTGCCTTTCCCTCACGCAAATGACCCTATCATAAAAACCCTGACTAAACTTACACCTGGTGATATAGCGGGATTCTACCATGTATCATTCCCTAGGATGGTATTTACACTTAAACAGGGGGTGGGACGTCTTATCCGAACTCAAAAGGATTACGGGATAGCAGCAATCCTGGACCCTCGTATCTGGACAGGCAGTGCTACTGGTAATGACGCAAAAGTCATCCTAGCAAACGCAACGAAAAGTCAGAATTACGGGGCTAAGATTACAAAGGCCCTAGGCCTCAACCGTATTCGCGATAACTTTACACAAGTGCAGAAATTTGCTAAGAGACGATTACAGACATAAACAAGGAGACTCTGGCGTTATGCGGTACACTGTGGGGCTGGCAATACACGAAGACTCCCCGGTAATCGTCTCAGCAGTATGCTGGCCTACCGACGTTAAGCCCCACTTTAGTACCCACGCTATGTCCCGCAGTTTCATGCGCGACAAGTTGCCTGCCCTGGTTCTCACGCAAAATACCCACATAGAAGCCGCAGTAGATGCGGCACTCATGCGGGTAACCGAGAAACTCTTTATGAAGGAAAAGATACTCAATCCCGTGAACGGAGACGCTCCCCTACAACTGCTAACACCTCTTAAGTATCCCGGATACACATTCAAATACCCTCATGAGGCTGTCCGGACTCACTGGCTCCTTACTGCCGCCAAGCGCGCCTTAACAGAATGGATGGCTCCTCATGGCAGATAACACCGCAGCAACCAAAGACGAGATGAGTGCACGCACGTACTCCGACACTTGTGTCCGTTGTCGTAAGAAACTAAAACCTGGGCACCGAACGCAATTCGTGTACATAGTGGAGCGGGTAGGGAGACATCCTACTAACCTGCAGGCAGTAGGGGCGTACATGATGCGTGATGAGTTCGAGGTGGCACACATTGAGTGTACCGACCCTTACCTTAGAGACGTGAAGACCGGAGTAGAATGATGGGCGACCCCACAGGCGTATTCAACCCCTTCATATCTAAGAAGAAGAAAAAGAAAAAGAAGAAGCCTGATTTCCAGTCAGCCTTTGACTCCGCGGATACCGAGTCAGGTGTCGTGATAGAGCCAAAGGCTACGCTGGACGGAGATACCTACGTCCTCGTACTCACAGGAGTAACCATGATCAGTGAAGCAGCCGACCGTCTGGTCTCGTTGCTTTACGCCGTTAACCGTGAGCACGAGCAGGCACTTAAGCGTAACGGCATTCGAATTGTAGAGGCACACTCCCAAATCTCCGCCGCAGAGGATGAGATGATCCTTGCGAGGTCTAACGGAAGCATTTGTGTCTACACCGGAAAAGATGATAAAACTGAAACTGCAGTCTTTCGGCGCATCGGGCACGTCTTGTCTATACTGCCTGTTGCCGAGATACTGACAAAGCACAAGGTACATATTTACAGGAGAGAGTAATGGTTAAGACATGTGAGACATGTGGACACTTCTGGCCCCTGGTTAAAGGGCTGCGAGGAGGCAAAGTGAAGCAGCTGAAACAGGCGTACTGTTTAGCGCTAACTGTCTTCCCTTCTAACAGGGTAGGGAAGCACGTGTACCCTCCCGGAGCAAAGATAAAAGATACTCCCAACGCAATGATACAGGCGAAGATAGTGCGCACAGACCAGATCGTCCCTAACTGTGCACATCGGAAGGATCAGTAATGGAAAAGAAACCAGCTACAACAACAATCGACCTTCCTGACGGTGAGGGAGGCTGGGTAAAAACTGAGGCTGTGAAGCACGAAGGGTCCAAGCAGGATCCCGAAAAAGTGGACGCCGCCATGGAAAAGGCTCGCAGAACAGACTTCTTTAAGAGCGTAGGGCGCTGCACTGAAGCGCTGAATACCTACCTCAAAATCTACAGCAGGGACCACGGGCTTAGCCCGGAAGAGGTAATCGCAGCTGTTTATCTGGAAAACTGCAACAACAGACACTTCTTTCCAGAAGAGCAGGGAGGCAAAAAGGCCTTCGACCAGATCACCGCAGAGGTCTGGGATCACTTCAAGAAGAACGTCTGAAGCCCTTATCTCCTATAATTACTTACTCGATAAGTACAGACCCTTATCAAACCTTGGAGGTTTAATGCATGCGTACTGTAATTCTTTTGTCCGTAGGCCTACTGCTGGGAGGTTTCATCCACGTGGCTGCCTTAAACCCTGCAGTCGACGTGCAGCCTGAAAACATTACAGCAGAGACAGAGGTACCTGCAACTGAAACTGTTCCAGAAGAATCTGAACCAACCCCAACACCTACCCCAGACTTGGAACCAACTGTTCTGGTCGAAGCTGCCCCTCTCCCGGAATTTAACGCAGATGACGTTGAACTGGCCAGAAGGATCCTTAAGCTAAAGAGCCATGGCATCTGGTTCGAGTGTGGGGTGAAATACAAACAAGATGAGCTGGAGGGTGCCGCACTCGATTGGGCCGTCGCAATAAATGACGCTCATGACGCTATCCCTGAGTACCAGCTACGCAACAAGAAGCTTGTGAAGCATGACATTCGAGAAGCTCTCGGAATCATGCAGAACGAATCTCGGCTCGACCGCTGTGCCGTAGGTCCCTACCCTCGCATATACGCTTACAAGAAAGGCATCTTAGTCCGCAAACCTAACACCCTGAGCCATAGCTTACCTGAGATACAGAAAGCGATTCAGCACAAAGGGTTCAAGCGCAGGAAAGCCGACCTGGGACCTGGGCAGATAGTTGTGTACCTTGGGGACATGTCATGGGATGAAATCCGTGCGTATCTCACACTCACCCCTGGCATCACTAAGGTATTTGAAGCCATGACTTACCGTGGAAAAATGTATAACACACGCAGACCGTCCTACCATTGGCCCGGATCTAAACAACATCAATGGTATTACCGCAAAATAATGCGCGGAATTATGAGCGCCTTTCCCGAAGTCAGACATCTAAGATACAAATAATCACTGAGTACTTCCCTGGAAGCCGCGTAGTAACTACGCACCACAGGTTTCTCCCCGCTCCGCGGGGGGCGCCACTGCCAGCTCTGGGCCCGCGAGCAACAGTGCTAAAATCAGTCAGTGATGGGAGGAGCCTCTACATTTGTAGGGGCTCTTTTTTTTGCTCTTTCTAATTAATGCAATCTCTGTTACCGTCATATTCAACCACGCACAGGAGCATTAAGATGCAGAATAGCACTGACATATTCACTGAGAAGCCTACCCTTGTTGGGTACATCGAGACTAACTCAGGAGGCATCCTGATGGCAGATGGAGCCTGGGAAGAGAGTCTGCCTCCCACTACAGATAGCCGTATCAGCATTGACCTTGAAGTTGATGCCGGCAAGATACCCGTATACGCCGTAAACCACGCAGGTAAGCGGAGCCTCCTGATCAATATTGATGACATCATCCTGCATACGTCACAGGAGCAAGTAGACATTTCAGACCCTATCGATCTCCCTGAAGAGAAAGAAGAGAAGCAATGATCATAGGTATCGCAGGCCAGATCAACTCAGGGAAGAATACCGTAGGAGACATTATTTGCGATAGGTGGGAAGGCATCACAATGGCCTTCGCGGATCAACTGAAATACTTCATCCTCCAGATGTTCCCAGGTACAATGACCAAAGATGAGTTGTGGGGTCCTAGCGAAGAACGTTCTCCCGTTGCGCGCAAACTACTACAAGAGCTTGGAACTAACGTGGCCCGAAAGCATGACCCTGATGTGTGGGTTCACCACCTCCTGCAGCGAATCCTTATTTTTCGTGAGACAGGCATCGACCCTCTCGGACTACTGCCCTGTACCTGTAAAGACGCTTCTATAGTAGTGACTGACGTGCGCTTTCAAAATGAGGCTATCGCAATCCGGGATGACCTGCTCGGATGTACGATTAAAGTAGAGCGCCCAGACAACTACGCGCATACCTTCGACAAAGACGCAGCCAACCACCCTAGTGAGCTGGCTGTCAACGAGATCCCACTTACGCTTCTACACACTACAATTAAGAATGACGGGTCACTAGACGACTTGTATGCAAAGGTCGACGACATTCTCGTACAGCTGGAGGATGACCGATGTTAACCCCCCCCATAGACCCACTCCCAGGAGAGATCTTCGAGGCACCTGACGACACGCCCTTAGGTGAGTCCATAATCATCCAGGTTATAGGACCTCAAGGCACTATCGTAGGTCTGACTGAAGGTACATCTAAAGTAGAGAATGTCAGCCGTAAATGGTCACTCGGTAGAACTACTACGGTTATCCCCTTGTTTCCTAAGATGCGTATTAGAGTTCGAGGAATCCAGAAGCACATCACTGCTCTTGTATTCAACGAGTACTACGGATGGTCCCCTTACTCTTACGCGAAAGACATAATAGTTACAGACACTTCTTTTATAATAGAACACACTACTCCCTTATTTAGTAGTGAGGACCATACTATCTATGAAAAGGTCTTACTGACCGCAGTGGAGGACGCAGATGAGAAAATCTAACCGTGAAGGACTACCAATGATGCCACCCCCCGGAGCAATCCCTCCGCATGCAATGCAGCAAATGCAACATGCGGCGCAACAGCAAGGGCCTCCAGGTGCGGAGAAGCCTCAGGATCGCTCCAGATTCAACCCTCTCCCCCCTGGCCCTCAGGGGAACAAGATCCTCCGTGGTCTGGTAGGGTGTGAGCTGGCCAACGATGCTAAACGCTTAGAAGAGCTGATGACTAAGGTCATGGAGATGCCTCTCGTAGAAGAGGGGGAAGACGATCTCATTGAGGCTTTGGCATTGGCGATAGCCCGAAGCTTCCGAGCAGAAAAGACGTGCATTCAGCACTTGAGTACTCGCACCGCAGCAATCTTTGCGGAAGATGAGGACCTGAGCAAAGCACACAACAACCTGCACAAGGTACAAACTGAGATTGAAGAGCTTAACACTCAACTCGGAGACAAGATCAGGCAGCTCCACGAGCTTACTGCCAAACGGTGGGGCATCGCTGTAGAGAAGTTCGGGTTGAATACCGAAGGACGCTCTTATCAAATAGATGAAGAAGAAGGTAAGGTCGAGCAGGTGGACTTGAAATGTAACGAGTGCAAGGGGCGTACTATCGTGCGCAAAACTCGGCAGGAGATCGCTGAGAAATTAATGCGCCGGAAAGAAGTTTCTGATGACTGACAAAGAGTTTGAACACAAGAAGACACTTCTCAGCCAGGTGGAGAAGCACCCTCTCGTAAGTAAGAAATTTATGGCATGGCTCATACAGCAACTGCTAATGACAGGGATGGCCGTCACTGCCCTCATCAAGCAGCCTGAAATGGGCTGGCAACTCTCTGCGTTCATGGTGGGCATCGTCTTTATGATGGGAGTATCTACGATGTGGTTCATGGGGAAACAGGCTGCAGCAGATATTGCAGTAAGAGGCTTTGCGCTAGTAGGTAACGTAGCTACTGCTCCAACCAAAATAAAAGACCTGCTCCCACAGGACAAAGAAGACGAGTAACCCCCTCCCCCTTTTCTAAACTTCACCGGCAGCCATTTTTATGGATAGCGCCTCAGTCTTAGGGGGAGGGTATTACTTACTTATTTTTTCTACCCGAAATTACCTATTACGTCGTACAGCGTCTTGAAGTACTCCCAGCCGCATTGGAATCCAGCTGCGCCGGCATGCCCTCCACCTGAGGGACGGTCACCTGCCTCGCCTATCTTCTTGGCGAGAACCCCCAAATTCAAGATGTCCGTCTTCGGTGTGTACATGCTAACCGTGAGGTACTCTCCATGCACCTCCTGGTACGTTACCATGATGTCGTGCTCCTCAGGGTCGAAGAACCCCTTGAACATCGTAGAGTTACCCTGCTGGTTCACCATGACAGCCGTGAGTCCCTGAAAATCAGCAGTAAAGCCTTTGTTTCCCAACACACTCTTCCACTGCTTGTGCTGATAGGCCATGAGGGCTCTACCTGACGTGAGCCCCTCTCTGGGAATACTCAGATCAGCATCTCCTGCTCCTCCCAGAATATTGTACCAGAAGCGCCGCCCATCTCTGTGTGCAGGATTTGAATTCACGCTTTGGAGGTAGTACTGAAACGCAGTTACATCCTCTTGGCGCTCTTCAGATTTGCCTGTGTATCTCCAGGTATCCCACTCACCAACAAGCTGTACTGCAGGAGGGTGCGAATGCTTTTGGTAGAGGTAGAACCATGTCAGCTCTGCCCCGGAGATCAACGAAGACTCCTTGTCTCCGTGATAATGTACTTGGCGTATTCCAGGTACACGCTGCAATGCAGGGACTTCCTCCTCCATGTCCACAGAGGATTGATGGTGGTCAATGTGTATGAACCTGTCTCCGAGTTTCTCCGCAAACTCCAACATCACATCAGCAGGTTGGAGCGAGAAGTCCACCATATACACTGTGTCTTTCTCGTAGTTGATTTCTTCCGGGACAGGCATTCCATAGTTGATGCCGTGGAAGTAAATTTGAGTGTCCGGCACTTCTTTTTCCTTCAGGTACCTGTACACGATACCTGCAGAACAGTACCCATCACTGTCCTTGTGCATTAAAATTCGATACATGTTTTTTCCTCTCTATATTCCTGCCCTTAAACCAACTATAATTGGTTACCGGAGGACAGCATATGAAGAACGCTTCAGAACTACTAGACTCACTGATAAAAGATGCGCGCCAAAAATACAACATCAATATCTACACTAAAAAGAGGTATTATAGATTCTGGAAATTCCTGGCCGTCCTGTTTAAAATTGTCACCTTTGGGAAAGCAGGTGACTTCCTGAAGAACTACACAATTACTTTCGGTACCAGCATCTACTTCCCGCTAGACTGGGACTTCAAAACCGACGCTGCGCTGAGCTACACTATACTGCGGCACGAGCTCGTACATGTAGTCCAGTACCGAAAACTGGGATTGGGGTGTGTTCCCTTGGGGGTAGCGGTCTTCTTGCTCCTTTACTGTCTGGTCCCTATCCCTATCTGCTTCGCATGGTTCAGATACCGTCTTGAACGTAGTGCCTACCTTGAGACCTGTAAGGCACGGAGGTACATAGGACTACCTCTAAACATAGACTACTACGTCGACAGTCTGAGTGGGCCACGCTACTTGTGGACATGGGTACTAAAGAAACAGATCAAGAAATGGTTCTACCGTAAGCTCTCTACACTTCCCAAGGAACCCCCGTCTGCTCGCTGAGGATCTTCGCACCTACCTGCTCACCGCCTGAGCGTCCCAGCTGCTTACCTGCCAAGCCTCCTAGAGACCCTCCCAGGAATGGTAGCATCACGCCTTGCCCAAACGCCTTACGTCCCAACAGACCAAGACCTATACCGCCTAATGCACCCAGTCCCGTTCCTCCGATCTCTCCGCCTCGAACCACATCTCGGTACTGTGTTACCAAGGGATGCTCATCGGGAGACTCAGGAGCCAATGCCTCTGCGCGCTTCTCTAAATCAGCAATACCTGCCTCTAATATACGGTTGAGATCCATAGCTTCTCCTTCTAATCTGCGGCCTGTAGCGTAACAGCTACGTGTCCTAAGACACTCTCCAGATTATAGGTCAACTGGCTGGGAGATGGAAGCGCAGACTCTCGAGCATGACATTCCTCGCACGCAGGAGTCTCTTTTGCGATCTCCTTGCGTGGGTTATCTGCGTTTCCGACCTGACGGTACTCCGTCACGAGCAGTCTCGACTGCCTAAGTGGTGCACTTTTCTTACAGTAGTTACATCGGTACATTAAGATGTCTCCTTGTACTTCTTGAGTTTTGCTCGCAGGTCTGCAGCCTCTTCCGGACTGACCTGCATCTCTTTCTGATATGTATCCTCGAGCTTGAAGGCCCCTTTGTTCTCTCCAAAGGCCTTGTCTTCGAGAGCACACAACCGTTCCGTTATGCTATCAAACCCCTTCATGACTTCACGTATCAACGCGTCATTCAGGATTTTCAAATGCATGTTGGTAACAGTCTGTTGTTGAATCATCTCCAGCAGCTGAGGAGCGCTTACTTCTAGCTTCTCCACCAGCTCTTTTATGTCCTTCTTAATTTTTTTCTGCGACACAATATTCCTCCTTACGTTATCCACTTATACCCGCGTTTCCGCGTTGTTTACGTGCGGCAACCAGAATATCCAGTCGAGCGATAGCAGAGGTTAGGTTAGTCCAGAGCACAAACAAGTGGGCAATCTGCTCTTCCGGGTAGCCTGCGTGCTCTTCAATGGCAAACAGTATATCGTCTATGAGAAGAGGGAGCCCCAGCTTATCTGAGGCCTCAGGTTCTGCGTCTATGTACGCCTCGGCCTGATTCTTCACGTAATCCAAGACATACGCAGGGATGTGTTCAAACTCAAGTTTGATATCCATTGTCGTACCATAACAAAAGACAAACGACCGCGCCAGCTAAGTTTTTTCTTTTCTGCATCTGAACAACTTAGTGCCAATTAGCGACGGTCGAGGGTGTGACTTGTACGTAAGTTTACGGGGTAAAGAGAAAATGTCTAGGAAAAAAACGTTACAAAGGACCCATCTGTACTTGCTTGTCCTTCAGGTTCTGAAGGGCAGTTTGCAGCACTGATTGCTCATGCTCAGGCTCGAGGGGTGCTGGGGGAGGAGGAAGTTCCTCCACGCCTTCTTCGGCTCCGGCCTGTTGTGACTGCCCCATATTCTGTATTTTAAGCTGATGTATCTCTTCGTTATGGCGCATCTTCTGCTCGTGCGCTTCTGTCATATGCTGCGCTTTCATCTCATCCATCGGGCCAGACCCTTCGGAAACTTTTGTGAGCATTCCCTTCTTACGGCGAGACTTTCTTTCCTTTTCGTGATCGTGGAAAGTACTTAGAGATGATCCTGAAGAGATCAGAGACTTAACCATCTTAGGGCTGATCCCTGCAGTCTTCTCTTCTGTGGCTCCCAGATGATTGAGCAAGCCTTCCAGCTCATTACTTACTTTTGTAGTGGTACGCATCGCGTGTTCTCCCTCCGCATTTGGAAGTGCTGGAGTAGAATACCCCATAGTCTCCAGACTATAATCGTTCTCCAGTCTGTCGTCAGAATCAAACGCAGACGTCTCCCCTTCCAACACATTCATCTCGTTATTTGTACCATCAGGTATAGCAGGGGCGCTGCCGTCTTCTCTAAATGGGATCGTAGAAGTGTTGCGTGCAGGAGATGCCGCCATACTCTGCTTTCCTAGTGTGCCGCCGCTGGCCTGCTCCGGAGGCTTAGGTACTGTCAGCTTGGGAGTAAGGTTCTGTGCATTACTCATCTGTGCTGCAGTGGTGGACATCTGAGTCCCGCCTGTAGGATCTGGAGTACCTAGGTTAGGCTCCTGCGCTGCAAGCATTCCTACTTTCCGGGTCCCTGAGTTCTTTTTCTTCATCTTCTTCTCCGGTAGCTTCTTTATACCAGGAGTATGGGCCGCCCACTCTTTTGCCATCGCAGGATGCTTAGCGAACATCCAGCGTTGCTGTGCTTTGGACTCGAAAGGCATGGCCGCTCCTCCTCCCAATTATACGTAGAAACAGTCTAGCAGAAATGAGACCCAGAAAAACAAAAAAACGATCACCACTGTGAATGTGAAGACAGTTACCACTCGAAGTACTTTATCCCAAAGGGTCACCAGGGCACTCTCCTGGCATGGCCCTCCTCTACTAGAGCATCGTTGAGGTTAAGTAGTTCAGTATCATCCCTACCCATAATAAGGACAGTAGCGATATATCTTCCATACTTCCCCTGCTTATCTTTTTTCGTGCGGATTACCACGTAATCTTCAGGGTCCATATTCGCGAAGGTCTCCAGTACGTACTCCTTCGCCACTAGCCCCTTCGCACGCTCTTCTCCTCGTAGCTCCCAGGTATCTATTCCTGCGAGGCGTAACCGCATTTCCTGGGTGTGTTTGAACCCCAGGTCTACTGCAACGTCAATAGTGTCTCCATCAACAACGTACACTACCTCTGCTCTATACTGGTACATCGCTACTTAGGGCGTCTTCGGGAGGAGGTTTCTTCTATGGCAGCACGTACAATGTCTGATATAGCCTGGAGCTCAACTGCCTTCTCAATGTCGGCTGTGCGCTTCTGTTCTTCATACTGCTCGAGATGCTCGTCCATGGCTCCCGCTACAGCCTGCACCTCACCTTTGATTATCTCTACAGACTCCGTTACCTGCTTAACGTCCTGCGCAGTGTCTTCCGTCTTATCTGTCAGAGCGTAATATTGCGCTATGGCTCCTGCCAGGATAACCACAAACCCAATTGCAGCGCCAAACTTCAGAGTCTTCCAGCCATTAACCGCTTTGGCGAGACCCTTGATATCATCCTCATGCAGGCAGCTATGTGGCTGGTCAGCCTTACGCTTCCCGCTTATTGCGATCTTTTTAGTCTCGACAATATCCTCTTTTAACGCTTCCACTATTACCTCCACCCATTCTTTATTCGCTTTGTCCTTTAACGAGTCCCGGTACAAAGAAGTACTGGACCTCTTAGCGCCGGGAGGGACTGACGAGCTCCCCTGTACCATACTGTCCTCCTACCAAGGGCAATCTACCCTAGACACCTCATCGTGTGTTTGCAGCATTTCTTTAAGAGAGGGGACGCCCAGACTAGAGCTTAGTCCTCCAGGAGCTACGCCGGAAGGCTTAACCATCTTCATCCAGGAATACATCCCAGCAACTTTCTGTAAGTATTCGACGGCGAATTCCGAGCAGAATAACTCGCCTTTTTTATGTAATGGATTCACTATACGACGCCCTGTAAGTCGCCATACACATATCTTAATTAGGAAGCCGGCGATCCCGATAAAATCATAAGAGTCTCCGATAAGGTCTCCACACTCAGGGAGTGCTGTCGTCAGGTCCAGGTCAGGGAACATGTAACACTCAATAGACCTATAATCTAAAGTCTTTGCCGGAACCTGCACTAGCCCACGATGATCTGTCTGTAGCGCCTGCCAGCTCTTATGTTCTTTGCTGTAAAACGCAATGAACGCATGGTTCACATTGCTCTCAGTTACGCCTCGGATAGCGCTACCGATAAAACCGTCAGAAGCCGTGAGGCACACTAGCATATGTTTAGAACCAGACATGTAATGTACCCTTTCCCTGTATCTTAAGCCCAGAAATACTGAGCATAATGTTAGATGGCCTGACTTTAACCAAACAGACCAAATGCGGCGCGATTTTAACCATACACGCCATATGTAGCCTGACTTTAACCAGACAGACCACCACTTAAACTATGGACGCTTTACCTCATACTTATAAGGTGCGTCTCTATGTCTCTGCGACAACACTATCCTAGGTTTTGAAGCCGGAGATACTTCCCGTGTAACTTTGTCCCGCAACATAAACTGGGTAATGTACGGCTGCTCCCCTACCATATTCATACTCAAATCCGAAGGTGATTGTCCGTGATTCGGAGGACGCCACTGTGTAATGTCCAACCACACAAGGTCACGTACAGTACTTACCCTTGACCCTGCCAACGAGAGCTGTCGCATAATAGGAGTAGAGTTCTTTCTGGTGTACAGAGCACATATGTCGTAACTGCTACTATCAAACCAGTTCAGTCCTGCCTGATCTATCCCTACTGGCTTAAGCATAATTGCCCTGTGGTTAGAATCAATCCCGCTCTGTAAGTGGTACAATGCTAACCAGCTTCTATCCATACTGCCAATACCTAATCCTAATGACGGCCCGCTATCTACCCATTCCCAGGATGAAATCGCTTGTGTATGTAGCCCGCAATATGTATGTCTTGAGCCATTAGGCGCCGGGTCATTATCGTACCTTGTCGGGGTAGGGAGACTGGAAAAACTAGAATCTCCCCAGTTCCAGATTGCTCTATCTACATTAGACTGTAAGTAAGAACTGAATCCGGGATGAGGCAGCCCATATCTTTTTCGCTCATTTCGACTTAGCCACAGTGCACTTTCGTCTCCCGCACTATATGTGTGCCCGCTGCCAAACCCGAAATTTTGGTTACACAAATCGTTGAACCATGGAGCAAAGAAGTCCCAACTAGGAGTAGACGTAAGGCAGTAAGGGTTACTTCTGTAGTTTTTGCTGCCCCGCAATACGGAGTAAAACTTATTAATTCCGTATATTTTATCTATATTAGGAACCTGCGGACCCACCATGTCGTAGACTCGAACATACGCATGGCGTGCAGGCGTCCCAGGATTAGAAATGCTCTCTGCAAAATTGTCGCGTATAAAAGTGTACATTGCTGCAACATCTGCAAACTGCAACTTCTCCCACGTGCTGTAGACTGAAGAATCATCCAACTCTACAACATCAAAAAAACAACTCCCAAAATAAGAACTTACATTACGTTTTATGTCTGCTGCGTGGTAATAAATCCACTCCCGCAATGTCGTTTGGTTCCAAGAATCCTGATTCGCCCTGGCAACACAAAAAGAGCCGTATTCTAATTTAGCAGCAGCACTAGGAACTTCATCTATCGCAACGTTAGTGGTGAGCCCATCGTCGAGCTTTCGATACCATGTCGACGACCCCTCTCTAACGATAAGGGCCCCTGTGGGGGCATCTGTCGCCACTACAAAAGGGTCGTGGTCGACTAAAAGCGTACGCGCCCCTCTTCCCATATCTGTAGTACCTAAAACAGCCATCAATTCTCCAATACATACGAGTCAGCAGGGATACATGCTAGTACCAGGTCCCTGTCTGCCTCCGTAATTTTACCGTCAAGATATACCTTCTGCACGCGCGAACGAGCTAAGGCGTAATTCCTGCCGTCTAAGGCGATAGACATGGACGTGTAGTCGTCCAGCGCGTCCAGTAAACGTCCCATTTGCTCCTGGTCCGAAGATGCTGCCGTAAGTATCTCAGCCATGATAGCCTCTCTACTCTTCTTAACACTTATCTTCCCAAGACTGTCCGCTACTATTGTATCGAACAACGCTTTATCTGCAACACTTAACTCAGGATCAAACCAGACTTTAAGCCATCGTTGCTCAGGGTTAACTGAGATATCAACCATGTCCTTGTTTGCCATACTGGAAAGTCCTAAGTACTCATCTATGTACGCAAAGCACGGAAGCTCCACTAAGTTTGAATACGTATACTCTGTCCGTGCCATTTCCGCCTCCTAATAATCACATACCACAGATAAGGTGGCTGCGCGCAGATTCCCAGTCAAACTTGCCTGATCGAACACCCACTCAAGATAGTCCCCATCCTCAAGGTCTAGTACCATCGGAGAAAGTGTGAGGGCTTGATCTTCCCCTCCATAGTTGCCAGTACGTATTCGGGTGCCGCTTACTTCGGTCCCGTTTACTGCCAGGTACGCATCACATGTCCACGTACTACCGCCCGTAGAATCTAATGAAGCAAAGCCGGAAACGGTGTACCGACTCGTGTAATTTATCGAAACATAACTTGGATTCGGCGTGATCGCCCACTCCGATACCGCGTCGTTGTTCTCAGTGTCGGCCGTGTCGAACGGAAGAGCAGTAGCTGTACTGAAATTCGCAGCCGCCCAGGTAGCGGCACGCCGAATTTGCATTACATCTTTCATACTGGAAATACGTTGCCAGGTAGATTGCAACGCAGCGTTAAACGCCGCGAGCATAACAGTAGATCCATCTTTGCGGAGCTCTGCCTTCTCTAGTCCATCCGAAAAAACACCGCTGCTCGCTATCTCTATATCTACTTTACCGTATTCAGTGTCGCTCATGATTCCCAGATACAACCTTCGCAGCATCCCGTCATGTGCTGGGAGTCCTGTGGGCGCTGGCAGCGTAAGAACTACGTCCAGTGCCGTGTCCACTCCGGTGTTACTCGTGCCATCAAAATACAGATACTCGCCACCTGAATAACCCGTGTACGGTGCGATAAGGGTCGTGACACTTGACAGCTGGAAACGCACCCCCTGTTGTGCGTACCCACTGCTACCTACTCCCTTACCCATTACCCAGGCAGTGCCGCTGTACACTACAACGTCTCCCGCAACTACCGCCAGGGAACCCGTTGTCAGTGTTCCTGCGTCTGTAACTAGATAAGCATCTCCTGCTGTGGGAGTCAGCCCGTTGAGCACTGCGACAGTTGCGTTCCCAACAAAGCTGGTGAAACTCACCCGAGCATTAATTATCAAAGTAGAACCGAAGTCGTAAATATCATCCAAAGTCGGTGCCCAATCAGCACAGATAACCTCTTTGTACACTAAAATCGGCAGAGGCTCTTGTTCCCACGTATGCGTGCCTTCGTTGTAAAACAGCTTAGCACCTGGATTCGGGTTTGGAGCATCAACATCTTTCAAGTCATTGAGTTCTGCTGACTGACCCGGGGGATTGAGAGCTAGTCCGTATTTTCCCGACAAATAACTAACCAGCCCTGCACGTTCATTCTCTGTAAGATTATCACTGTAAATAATGACTTCGGCAATTTTGCCGGAAAGCTCACTGCTTGTCCCTGTATTGTAGGCCCCCAAATACAGATTAGCAGCAGTGTCTGCCATCGAGTTAGGCACGCTATAGTCTGTTCCGTAAGCGATACCGTTCATCCAGGTCTTGACTATCGCGCCCGGTGCCCACTTGGCCTCATAGACAGACCACTCCATATCACTGATATTCAAATTAGCAGAGCCTTGTGTGCCGCCCGTAGCAAGCTCGTAGTTCCTAAAAACACTTGTCCCCATATACCACTCACGCAAGCTGGACGACCCATACTTGGCGACCAACATATCATTCGTAGAGTTGGCTTGAGCCACAACGATAACGTGCAGTCCGCGGGTGTTATCGTGTACTTCCAAATCACCAAAATCAACATTCGAGTTATTCGTGCCAACACCAAAATCAGCAACCTGCTTACCGTTCAATGCTGAAAGTTCTGCGAGTACGCTAGTTACGCTAACACTGGCGTGGCTGCTGGGGTCTTTTGAGACAACTCCCGTAATGCTTGACCCGCTCATCGTAAGCGTCGAAGCATCACTGAAATCCACCCACAATTCCAAATTCGATATGTCTGTCGGAACTATAGCGACTGAAAACAGCGAGCTATCCAACACACGAATCTCGTCGTCTATTTTTCCAATATGCAACCAGCCGTTTGGCTGAATCATGCGCTCAACAGGAGACCCATCAATGTCGTTACCGTTCGGGTCGATATAGACCGTCCCGGTTCCGTTGTTGAACATCATTCTCCGCGAGCCATTTGGAAAATAGACCATACTTGCTGGTACTGGGAACGTCATAGTCAATGCGCTGGAACTATCGCAGTACGCCTCGTTAAATACCCAACTCTCAGTTGCACCGTAATCTGACGTTACATCAATTGTATTCGGAATGACAACACCTGAAAGCTGCAGGTCACCATTTGAAGGCGAGTTCACGTAGCGATAAGTTCCCGCATCAATTGTTCCCTGCGCCGCAACCACATCATCAAAGTGTGAATACAGCGTCTCGGTTGCACTAATATCGGCAAAGTAGTTATCCGCAAACCCTGCTACCTCGACCCTATTGCCCGACGAGTGGACCGCTCCTCCTCCCGTACCTGCAAGACGGTAAGCTCTACCATATGAGCCTACCGCACCGCTGGGCGTCGAGATAAGAAGCTTATTCGACTGAAGCTCTACCGAACCGGAGTTTTCACCGTAATAAAAATCTAAACTACCAGCAAACGACGCACCCGAAGCATCTAATCTACAATCAAAATCCCTTATGTTATTTGCTCCGGAAGAAAGGTCTTTAATAAAATGCAGGTTCTCAGAAGCTGTAACCGCAGTAACGCTCATCGTGCCGAACCCCTGCATGATGGCGAACATTGCCGCCCCTGCAGTAGTGACGAAATTACTTTCGGCACCAGCTGTTCCAACTCCGTCAAAGTCGAATTTACAGTTAGTGAAAATAGTGTTCCCAGCGTTCAGCGTTACGATGCTGGAGCAGTAGCCGTTGTTCATATCGTAGTCAAAAGCCACTTCACTGAACAGCATCATCAGCCCGGCACCCACCAATAGCTTTGAAGGATCCGCACCTACCGCATTGGACTTCAATTTGATATTCTTGATAAACGCCATTGTCATTGGAGTCGCCGGTACGGTCATCACCGTTGCAGCATCCTGCTGGATGACTACACTACCCATCGCACCCTCACCAACCAACGTCGTGGAGCCTCCAGCTTTAGTCGTCACGGCTTCTATGTACGTACCGGGGTGGATAATGATCGTATCATTGGCACCGGACGCATTAATCGCAGCTTGAATAGTGTCGTAATCCCCGCCTGTCTTAGCCACGAGGAGCGTATTGCCGTACTTAGCACCTAAGATACTTACATTCGTAGAAACACCGTCGTCTTCTTTTTTGTACCAGTCCGAGGTACCTTCTTGCAGTATTATTGAGCCTTCAGGTGCGTCCGTAGCAACCGAGGTTGGATCATGATCTACCGTGACCGCCAACACCCCGTTACCTAGATCTGTGGTCCCCGTGATGGACATTAGCTGACCTCCACTCCGTCAAAATATTCACACTTCCAATCCACACTGTGCCCTACACCCCCTAATACTTGTACTAATACATTGTTGCCTGAAACAGATACTGTGCAGTCCCAGCCTGGCGCTGATTCACGAGTAAGAAGTGTCTGCAATGCCCCTTCTAATGTAGCCACCCCCGCACTCTCACGGTACACGCCGAAACACCGAACATACATAGCTCTATCTGGAGCATCTGTTCGACGGCCTACTACGCTAACCTTAAATAATAGTACTGTGTCATCCGGGATAGGTATCGTGCTTATTGTAGTCACAATAGCCCCAACGGTGGACACGGTGTCCACGTTAGGTCCGGAGCCTGCAGGAACTACCCAGGTGCCGTCTGCCCTCAAAAAATCAGAGGTACCTCCTCCTAACTTGGGGAGAAGGCCATGACGTGATGTGCTGGAGTCTAAATCAGTATTGTCGTCCGGAGTAGCGAGATCATCCAACTTTACGGCGTCAGCTCCGCCATCAGCATGGCGTGCCGCGTGGTCTTCAGCATGATGGTCATCGACCCCCACCACCGATATTTGCGCATGTGTCCCGATAATCCCCGTATGGTCGGCAGTTCCGTGGGGGGTATCTGCCTTGGCAGCCAACTCAGTCTGCAGATTATCTACGTCTCCAATAGGATGGTGGTGTGGTCCCGCGGCATGCACATCCGTAATCGGGTCTCCAGCATCATCCGCCAGTGTTACATGTCCCGCAGTAACTAATGTCTGGAGGTCCTCAGAGCTTTGTATCTCATCCTCAGTCACGTCTAACAGCAAGTTGTATGCTACTGTCGGATGCGGGAACGTTAGCGCTCCCATATCGTCAATTACTATAGGATCCAACGTTCCTGTGGTAGTTAGGTATACGCCAACCATTATCTCCTCCTCAGTACAAGGGACCCTGAAGGTGCATTGATGTTTGTACCGTTACAATACAGTTGAAGCTCATCTCCAGCATCAATATCTACATTAATTGTACTGTCATACGTCCGCTCTAAAGCAGCAACTGTAAGTGACGCGATAACTGCAGGATTATTGTTCTTGCGCACCTCTAGCGTCCAGGTGTGTGCGCCCGTAGTTGCAAGACTGAGGGCTACGATAGTAGCGTCGTACGGGATAACGAACCCTGACTGATTCGTAGGAGTTCCCCCGGGACCCCGGAGATACACGTTGGATATAGCTGCCCCTTCTCGTCCTCCAGACAAAAACATATCAGAAGTACCTGTTATGCCTCCGGCCAGGTTATCCAGCGCCTCTTTTACGGTTAAGCCCGGCACACCTGAATCATTCATAATTTTACTGGCAGGACCGTTGTACGCAGTGTAGGTGATCCTGCCGTCCCCTGCGTGCCAGTCAAGCTGTGCTTTTACCCGATCATACTGGGAGTCTATGAGCTCACGGGTCTCTACTTCTCCGGGATCTAGGGGGATAGTCAGCCGGCCTTCTGAGGGGTAAGGATCCTGGATCACTACGACCCCTGTACTGATGTTAGTTATTTGCACAGTATACATGCGACTCCTCTTACTAGATTACTCCGTAAAGCCTACGTTTGAAAGTATAGGCTAAAGATCAAAAAAAAAGGACGGCAGCAGTCAATTAAGACTGCTACCTCCTCTTGTAGTACTCGCAACGCTACTTCACTGGACTACCAACCCCCTCTTTAGTTTTCTGTCCCGTGCGTGCGTCCCAGGACGCGCCGCAGTCAGGACAGACCCACCAGACCGCATTCTTGTGCGTCGGATCCGTCACCTGTATCGCCCTGGTAGTAAACCGTGGAAGCTTGCCTTCTACTTCCCACTCAGCGCCACAGTGCAGACACGTCTTCTCGGCTGGAACTGTCTTCTCAAGATAAGTAGTAAAGCTTGAGCGCTTCGTAGTCGGCGCCCAAAACCCCTTTGATGTTCGTACGGTCAAAACTTTCCCCTATTTTCTTCTTATTAAGCAGATGGGCATGTGTCGGTACATATGTTTCATTGTACGCAAAGTGCATCCCTTCTGAAGTAGGCCTGTACAGCCCTACACCCTGCACTCCCCTGTTCGTATCGTCTGATTTCTCTAGGAGGCCCCAGTGTACCAGGTATACTCCATCTGTGGCATTCTTGTTTCCACCCTGAATAACCTCATTCGTCGCGTAGAATCTTACTGCCTCTCGGTACTTGGAGACGACCATCAAAAGAAACTTAGCCATATCCTTGCTCAGCTTGCGCTTATAGACCTTCACCTTCCCTCCACAACAGGGGCACACCACCCCGTCGTGCATCTTCTCGTGCATCTCCGCTTTAGCCTGTTCTAATGTAATTCCCATGCTCTCAATCTCCTACTGCCCACCTGGCCGCTAAAGACTCACACCTCTCCCTGCACCATGACTCACACCAGTCAGCGTCACAATACTTGGCTTCCAGCTCATCCATCCCTGCTAGATTATCAGCACAGATAGTATCCCATATGTCATTCCAGACTACATCTGGAGGGGTCTCCGGCTCGTACGTATAGGCGTCTGCGTGTACGATCTCCAGACGTTCCGGATAACGCTTCCGATACGTAGGGGATACCAAAGATATTACATCTTTCGACTTCTCCACTACTACCACATTGAGGACGTCAGGATTAGACATTAAAGGTGCAATGCACAAGCCTAGCCCTAAGCCGTTAACAAGGACTGTCCCGTAAGCAGTGTCGATGAATTTCTGATGATCTTCACGCTCTACTAGGGTATCAGACATAACAACCGCTGGTATTTTTGACAGGCGTACCAGGCGTGTGTATTTACCGGGAACCACAGGTCTGCGTCCTGTTGCGTTATACCTGAGTGCATCCAATGCGCTGATCTCAAACTTGGACACCTCGTGGCGGTTACAAATCCCCTCCGGGATATCCACTGGTGTAATTTCCATTCTCCACCTTGTCCTTTATATTTTGTATTGCTTTTTCACCTTCTTGATACCCTGCACCATACTGGGCTTCCAGGTCCTGATCTACAATAAGCACATCAGGAACTTTACGCTGTACACCATCTACGAAACCCAGTAGGTACAGACTTTGCGCTGCGGGACTACCCCTCATCGGAACTACTAGCCGGGCGTGCGGGACATCTCGAGTTCTCCAATTGAAGCTCCATTATTTCAATCCCGTGGAGGTCGTTATTTCTTTTGCGATATTCAATCCGGTCTTCAATCTCCTTACGCTCTTCAGGGGTATTGGCGTGCCGCACTACACAGTTACATTTCACCTTTTCCCAACGCGCCGGCTCCTCCTCCCAATACTCCATGTCCTCTGTGTATTCAGAGCCATCCGCAGATTCACGGATATCAAGCGCCATAGCATCCAACATGGCGTCTGTAGTGTCGTCAGGAACCTCTCGAGTTATCGTACATTCCTGGCGGGTCATTGCTACCAAGTAGAACGTGACCTTCATTCTTCTGCCTCCCTCTCCAACCTTTCCTGAAACTTCTGTAGGGAGAAATTTACAAGTGCCACTTGTTTCTGTGCCACTGCAATAACTCTCTGAGCTTCTCCTACCTGCTCAATATCCGACGCCTCTGTACTAAATGTTTCGTGAATCTCCCGGCAGATAAACCGAGCGAGCCCATCTCCATGCTCTTCGTCCGGGGACTCAAAGTACTTGAGAATCAGGCCGTCATCGTACGCCGCGTCAACAACTGCAATCAGCTCCTCTATTTTCATCTGACTTTCTCCTAACAGGCTTTGCATGTGGCGATACAGGTGATGCAGTAAGCGGTCCAACTGGAATTTAACATCCGCAACAATAACCTGCGCCTGAGTTATCTGCGCGCCATCCGACGCATCAACGTCGTGTGTTTTCCCTATCTTCTTGCATAGCAACTTTGCACAGTTGTCTCCGCGCCTCACGTCTGCGTCGTCCTCTGTCTCGAAAATTTGTAGCATCTGGTCCCTGTCGAGACTCCTGTTAACTATCTGGAACAACTCATTCAGCATTGTACGCCTCCTTTTGCTTATTTTCCTCGCAGGTCTTCTAGTTCCTCTTCCTGCTTCTTGATTGTCCACAGCATCTTATTAACAAAGAGCTGCTTCTTGGATGTTAGGACCGAGAAGCACCTGCAGCCACCATTGGTACGCATGCCTGAGGGCTTCGTTCTGTCCCGGTAATAACACGAATTATCTCCACAATCTAAGGTGGAGGTTAGCCAATTTTCGTCGTTGAATGCCATTAGCCCATCCAACTAGTCAGAATCCAGGAGGGCTCCTGCCACTCTGCTCCCAGAAACTCACAGAACTTCTTTAGTTTGGCAATGTCTTCCTCTGTCACATTGAAATGGTCTTGCGATAGCGTAACAGGACAACCGCGAGAAGCGGACTTATACGTGGAAACCAATGCGATATCGTGTGCTACACAGTAGTCCCCACCGTGGATGTACACTTCACATCCCAATTCGGCAATAGCCTTGTTCCTCGCGTCATAGTATAGCCCAAACTCTGCGTAATTCTCTCGCACAATACCCATCTTTTGGGCCAAGTAGTCATCCCAGTCCCAATCATCCCCTAGGATCTCCCAGGGTAATGCCTCTTCTCGGTCTTCTTCATTGCCTAGAGAGAAACCAAAGAAGATAACTCCATCTGAACTGATACTCATTTGACATTCTCCTTCTTGCTGTACTGTATCTTCGCCTCCATCACCTCACGCAACTCGGTTAAAGAGTCGCAATTGCGACAACGAATGTGGACATTCAAGTGTTTTCCAGGAACCTCTCTTCCTACTATCTCGTAGATTAACTCATTGTTGCATCCACATATCCCGCAGATGATGTGGAGTCTTGGGTTAGCTATGGACATTAGTTTTCTTCCTTCCACTTCTTGTAGTCGTCTGCTCTGGAGATGTACTTATCGTGCGGAATACTTTCTAAGTATGTAATACCTAGTGTGTAATCTCATCGAGACATACTAGAGACTTTGAGTGTTTGGCATATCTGTCCAAGTCCTCAGTGCAGTCTACGAACATCTCCCAATGTTCATTGCTTGTTGTGCGGCCTATTTTTAGGGCCGAAAGGCACTCCTCTTGGGCGATGGGAGAGTTGATTATAGTCGGCTGAAGGTTATGTATCATATGACACAAAATGCCGTAAGTGACGAAGGATACAATTAGGTATCCGCCGAATAACTTGGAGGTCATTTATCAATCTCCCCTTTCTGCGATGTCTAGCATCGCATCCAAAAGATGAATAACACCTTCTACATTCTCTTCTCTCGGTAATGACAGCAAATGATCTCGCTGTTTACGGAGTAAAGGAATGTCTACCTCAGGAATTACTATTGTCTTTGTATCCATAGGGCCTCCAATGATGTTTAAGGATTACGCTCTTTTACCACTGGAAGGGGAGATTTTTTAGGAGACAAAGCCGCCTGCAGCTAACAGCAAAAAAGAGGGCGCTACGCCCCCCTTTCCTTTCTACTTCTCCCCCAACCACGCTTTAACTTTTTCTTTAGACCCCCAGCATGGAGCAGGTGCTTCATTGTACAGGTAGCCCACGAACGCAGGGAGGTTCGCAAGATTCTCGTCGTCGGCCCTCCCCACTGCTTCAGAGAGATTGTTCTCCAGGACTGCAGTAAGAAAGTCACCTACCTTACAATGCTCCTCAGTGTAGCGGAGAAGCGCTGCCAGCATCTGAGGGCGGATGTAGTATCCTCGATACGTGTACTTTTCCATCTATCCCTCCAGCAACAACACACTACCTACGGTATTCCCGTTGCTGTCATGTAGAGGCAAGGTGGTCTCCCTGGGAATGTTTCCCACGGGTGCAGCGTACAGCCGTACTGCTTTCTTTGCAGCTTGTTTCAGTACTCGCACTACTTCTTCCGGATCGCCTACGAACGCATCGTTGGTGGTGGTAATCTCTGTCACAAATTTCATGTGTGTACGCTCCATTCGTTGTCGTAGCTGTGGTGTATCAGGCCGCCCCACATCCAGGGCTCCCATACACCATCGCGCAGCCTGCTCCACGTTACGCCGTAACCTGCGAAGTCGTACCCGAGAGATACTTTGTTCTTCTCAGGGTCATGGCCATAATTCTTGAGGTATTCAAACTGGGCTTCGAGAGACTCGAGACTATCTGTCTCTTTTGCTTTCTCCAACATCTTCTCGTGATGCTGGGGATTATCTATTACTAGCATGTATGACACTCCTTGTCGTGCTCACATTTCTTACATAGCGAATCAACCCCTGGGCGGTACTCGTCACAGATCTTACCTACAGGACCACCCCAGTCACGCGGGTCACATCTACAGGCTTCTGGCATATCCTCCACCCATTCCCTGAACCTGCTTGCGCAGGCCAGGACATCTTCGGCTTTTGTGATCTCCTCCTCAGTCTCTTCTAGCAATTTCTGTTTGTGGAGGTTCATGTGCTGAGGGCCTTGGTCCGCTCCGTAAGAATCTCCACCTCCGCCTGAGCTGTAGCGAGCTTACGGGCTACAAGCTTCTTGTACTCGTCCTCCCGATAAGTCTTACCCTCTAAAGTCTGGGCTTCCTTGGTGGCACTCTTTAGACGCTTTTCATGGGTCTCCACGTCGGCTTTACGACGTTGGAGGGCCATGACGCGTCTGGTACTTTGCTTGTGTTTCATTTGTCGTCCTCTCCGTGCAGTGCATCAGTTATATGTCTGAGCTTCACTGCAGTTGATCACTGTTCAACTCCAGCGAGAATGGCTGCGAGCTGATCCATTAGGTAAACTGGCATACCATCTACATGATGTTGTTCTTCAAACCATGTTTGTATTTTTTTTGATCTGCTCTTCCATGCTATTACACGTCTCCCACAAGCTGACGCACACATCAGGGGTACAGTTACATCCGTCATGCCATGTGGCACATTCCTCGGGAGTCTTGTGGGGAGCCCAGGGACCCTTCAGATACTCAGCAAGTTTGGCCTCTGCTTTACCTGCACGTACGCGTTCCAGTCGGGCACACTCTTTCAGATCCGTTTCTATGTCGACAAGTCGCTGCAGCGCCATCCGGATGGCATCCGGAGTAGCATGCTCGGCACAGACGACCATCTGCGGTAGCGCAGCACGCTCGCAGTACTTGTTGGCACACTTCATGGTCTCTCCTTTACTTTTTCAAGTTATTCTTCCCTGTCACACCTCTCCCAATCTCTCTCGAAGTCATCGCGAGACATCGCAACCCCCTGGCTATCATCGTCCGTAACGTCTAGATAGAGATGGATCTCATCCTCATAAATCTCATCGAGGGTTCCAATCTCTCCGCCACATTTGTACTTCTGGCCGAGCCTATGAGTTTCCTGGGCTGTTGAAAACTCCACAATTTCTTCCTCCTCTTTACAGGGGAAGCCCCACACCTTCACATCAGCTTTTGTGCCGCTGCAGCACTCAATGTACTTTTCTGTTTTGAACATAAGTACGTCTTCAACCAGGCGGGCATGGGTGCAGCCTACCATTGCCTCTGTGTGTGGGTGGCAATTCTCTTCCAGCCACTTCATCAAAGGCTCTGCGGCCTCTGCAAACTCGCTTTTCTTTTCGCTGTCCATACTAACCTCTCTTATTTTCTATGCGTGTTGGAGTGCCCACCCTGATAAGTCCCTTCGGAGTGACCCTCACTTCCAGGCATTGTTTCTTCGTCATGACTCTTAGTGTCACGCTCCCTTTGTCACTTACGCAGCGCTCAACTATTGCAGGTCCCCAGTTAAAACCAAATTGTGTTTCAGTCAGGGTATCATCTTCCAAGACGTTAATCATCCTTCACCCTCACAGTATCTACCCACAGGTCTGACCACAAACTATGTGCGACTGAGGACAAGCAATCAGGAGCTCCCAGGCTCCATCCGTCTTCGCGCACGTAGATCACATCCCAGGTGATTCCCAGTTTTTTAGCAGCCTCTGGGGAGACTGCGTATCCCTTCTCGTCAATAACTACACGCGTTGGTGTCATCATTGCCTCCACGCTCCTGTTCCTTCATATGGGTATTTCCACTCAAACGCGAGCCGCTTCTCTTGAGTGTGCATGTCCTTAATAATGAGACGCTCTCCAGCACCGCGCCACCCCAGGGATAGAGCGCGGCACTCGTTACCTCTCTCATCGCAGGCGTCAATCAGCGTACCTTGCGGAGGGGTGTCATTCGCCACTTTCAACCTCCATTCCCTGATCTAACTTCTGTTCGTTAGTCATGGCCGATGCCCTACAGGCGCAACAGCATTCACCGTCCCACCAGTGCTCACAATGAATGTGGTCTTCAGTTTTGGGACAGAATTCCTCGTTAGTGATTTCAGTCATTACGTTCTTTCGCGCGACCTAACGATTGCCTATACACGTCATATGCATGATCCCATGCCCTTGCAAACGCATCTACCGCATCACCGCGTAAAACAGAAATCAGTTTATTTTGTTGGGATAGGTAAATGCACGGTTTGCCGTCTTCTATCCCACGAGTAGCTGCCGGATGTATGTAGGCTTCTTTAGTCATCCCATCACCTCTAAAAGGCGCTGACTATTGTCAGCTTCCCTCTGCAACTTTAACTGCTGCGCCCTCTCACACTCAACCTTACCGATTTCGGTGCAAGGATAATTTTCAGACGCAAACTCCGCGTCCATCGTGCACGGGAGGCTGGCTATCCGATGGAGAGCTTTCAACCGCTCTTTCAACTCAGCGTTTTCGACTTGAAGCTCTCTAATCTCGGCCTCTTTACTTTTAATCACCACTCACCTCCATATACTCCTCAACCGTACCCATTTTCCGGGATGGAACATTCTCCTACACCCTCAATATACCCATACCCGCACATAATGTCGCAACACCACCATTCTTTCGGGTTTTTACTATCCCTGACAAGACCACTCAATCCGCATCTTGGACAAGTGGCAGGAAGATCTTTCTGGAGTCGTTTATTTTCTTTTCGAAGTGCTTTTATAGTGTCGAAACACTTATCAAGACATTCCCCACAAACATGGCGACTTTGAGGGCGATAACAACGTGCTAACGTACCGCAAATATCGCAAATT